>JAEZCY010000281.1 GCA_023429845.1 Acidobacteriota bacterium | reverse complement strand
GGCCTGACCCGGCGGGCGGAGATCACTGAGCGTCGGACGACGCACCAATGATTCGGTGTCGGACAATGAAACAATGCGTCATCTCACGCTTACGTTCATCGCTGCTCGCGCCGGTCGTCGCGCTGCTGGCCGTCGTGCCGGCCGTGGCGCAGGACGCACAGGACGGGTTCCGCTTCCGCAGCACCACGGAGTTGATCAACGTGACGGCAACGGTCACCGACAGCGCCGGCCGCTTCGTGTCGGGGCTGCGTCGCGAGGACTTCCGCGTGCGCGAAGACGACATCGCGCAGCAGATCTCGCACTTCAGCAGTGAGCGCGTGCCGGTGAGCCTCGGGATCGTGCTCGACGTCAGCGGCAGCATGTCGGGTGAGAAGTTCCGCGCCGCCGCGCGCGCGCGCGGCCGGTTCCTCTACGACCTGCTGGCGACCGACGACGAGGTGTTCATCCTCGGGTTCTCGGACCAGACCGATCTCGTGAGCGACTGGACGACCGACCGCGGCCAGCTCGCCTCTGCCCTGGGGCGCATCCGGCCGCGCGGGGGCACCGCGCTCTACGACGCGGTGGCCGAGGCCGTGCCGATGGCGCAGCGCGGCCGTCACAAGAAGAAGGCCATCGTGGTGATCTCGGATGGCAACGACACCGACAGCCACACCGACCCGGACTCGCTGCAATCACTCATCCGCGAGACGGAAGTGCTCGTCTACGCCATCGGCATCGACGGCAACGATGCGGTGACGCGCTCGTCCGGCGGCGCCTGGCCCGGTCAGCCGCGCATCCAGTGGCCCTTCCCGATTCCTGGCGGCGGCACGTGGGGCCGCCCTCGACCGCGCTATCCGGCACCGAGCGGCCGCGGCGGCGCGAACGACCGGGTGAACGTGGACGTCCTGCGCGGCATCACCGACGACAGCGGCGGCAGGACCGAGGTGATCCGCAACGCCTTCGACCTCGATCCCGCGACCGCCGGCATCGCCGACGAACTGTCGCAGCAGTACTCGATCGGCTACGTCCCACCCCGGGCGAAGGACGGCCGCTGGCACAGCATCGAGGTGCAGGTGCGCGGCAACCACGTGGTGCGCGCGCGACGGGGATATCTGGCGCAATAGGACGGGGACGGCGCCTTGGGCCTTGGGCCTTGGGCGTGGCGCGTTCGGCGTTCGGCGTTCCTCGCTCGGCGTTCCTCGTTCGCTCCTGGGGCCTGTCCCTACACGCCTGCGACAAGAGTCCACCCGAGCCGTGCGGCTATGATCGTGCGGCGTGTTCGACTCCCCTCTCGTCCTGGCGATGGCGCTGAGCGCCGCAGGCAGCTTTCTCGGCGTGCTCGTCGCCTCCGTCATCTACCTGTTCGGTGACGCGGTGCGCGAGCGGCTCGTCGCGTGGCTCGTGAGCTACGCCGTCGGCACGCTGCTGGGCCTGTCGCTGCTGCACCTGGTGCCCGAGGCGCTGGAGACGCTGGAGCCGACGCAGGCGCTCGGTACGTTGCTGCTGGGCATCCTGACCTTTTTCATGCTGGAGAAGCTCGTGCTGTGGCGCCATTGCCACGACCCGCACGAGTGCCGGGTGCACAGCAGCGCGGCCAAGCTGGTGATAGTCGGAGACGCCTTTCACACCTTCGTCGATGGCGCGATCATCACCGCCGCCACGCTCACCTCACCCTGGCTCGGCGTCACCACCGCGATGGCGGCAGCCGCCCACGAGATTCCGCAGGAACTCGGCGACGCCGCCATCCTCCTGAAGGCGGGGTACGGGCGCATGCAGGCGCTGCTGCTGAACCTGCTGTCCGGGCTCGGCGGCCTCGCCGGTGCGCTGTTCGTCTACGTCGCGTTCAACCAGATGCCGATGGCCCTGCCATACGTCATCGCGTTTGCGGCGGGCAGTTTCCTTTACATCGCGATGTCGGACCTGATCCCCAGCCTTCATCAAGGCCATATCGAAGTGAACCCCGTGGCGCAGGTGCTGCTGATCAGCGCCGGGCTTTTCACGCTGCTGCTCCTCTGACGGCCTGTCCCACGGGAGCGACATGCCGCCCGCCTGAGTCGCCAGAAGAGGACTCGGCTGAGCGTCGTCCGTGCGACCGCGGTTGCCGAATGCGCCAGATCGCGCTGGCACACGCTTTGATTGATAGGAAAGCGACGGAGGACGCACGAACGTCCCCGGCGGGTCTGCCAGCGACTCCCGGGCCGTGCGTTGAAAACCATCATGACCCGAATCAATCGATTGCTGACGGTTGGAGTACTCAGCCTGACCCTGGCCGCCCCGGTGGCTGCGCAGGATGTGAGCGACCGCAAGAACTTCCAGGTCTTCCAGGACGTCGCCAGGCAGGTCCGGCAGTACGTCAACTTCACCGTGTTCGACAGCGTCAACGCGAACGTCGAGAACGGCGTGGTGACCCTCACCGGCAACGTGACGATGCCGTACAAGGTGGACGACCTCACCCGACGCGTGCAGCGTGTCGAGGGCGTGACGCGCGTGGACAACCAGATCGCGGTGTTGCCCGTGTCGCGCTTCGACGATGAACTGCGCGTGCGAGTGGCGCGCGCCATCTACGGCAACCCCAGCTTCTGGCACTACGCGTCGATGACCAACCCGCCCATCCACATCGTGGTGGACCGTGGTCGGGTGCGGCTCGAGGGCACGGTCAACAGCAACGTGGAGCGCATGCTCGCGCAGTCGCTCGCCATCGGCTTCGGCGAGTTCTCGGTGGAGAACCGGCTCCGCACGGACGCCGAGGTGCAGGCCGAGGTCGAGAAGCTATAGGACGCCGGTCGGCACCTCGACACTGAAGGTGCTTCCCTCCCCCGGTGTACTCGTGACCGTTGCGGCGCCGCCGTGCGCTTCGGCGATCGCACGAACGATGGACAGCCCGAGTCCCGTGCCGGTCCGGCTGCGGGAGGCGTCCTGCTTGTAGAACCGATCGAACACCCGCGGCCGTTCGTCGGCAGCGAGCCCTGGCCCGCTGTCGGCGACGTCCAGCCGCACGCCAGACGCCGTGGCATGAGCGCTCACGCGCACGGTGCCGCCCGCCGGCGTGAAGCGGATCGCATTGGCGACGAGGTTGGACAGCGCCTGCTCGAGACGTTCCGGATCGGCAACCACCGCAACCGCCGACGCCACGAACTCGAGCGCCACCCCCGCGGCATCGGCTGACGGCTGGTGCCGGTCTCGAAGGCGTCGCCAGAGCGACGCGATCTCCACATGCGATCGGTGGAGCACCTGGCCGCCGGACTCCATCTTGGCCAGGTCCAGGAGGTCGCCGATCAGCCGCTCGAGACGAATCGCCTCGTCGTCAACGATCGCGAGGTACCGTTGCCGATCGCCGTCGTCGATCGGCAGATCGCGCATGCGCAGCGTCTCCACGTACCCGCGAATCGTCGTGAGCGGCGTGTGGAGTTCGTGGGAGACGTCGGCAAGGAGCTGCCGGCGCACCTCCTGCTCGTTCATCACGCGCGCGATCTGCGTGGCGAGCGCATCGGCCGTCTGGTTGAAGGCACGCGAGACGCGGCTGATCTCGTCGGCGCCATCCTCCGG
>JAEZCY010000266.1 GCA_023429845.1 Acidobacteriota bacterium | reverse complement strand
CGAACCGGTTGTGGCTGCGGCTGGATCGGAACGTGGCGACCAATGCGATCGCGGCGTCGCACTCGACGGACGGCGGCAGCACGTGGACGGCGCTGGGCAACGTCACGCAGGCGTTCAGCGCGCCGCGCGTCGGCATCGTCGTCGGTGCCTCGTCGAGCGGCTTCCCCGTCGCCACGGTGTACCAGGTGCAGGTCTCGACAGAGACGCCTTGATCTGCGACGTCGCGTCCGTGCAATTCCTACCCAGAAACGTCTGAGTCGGGTGTACGGCACTGACGCGGCGAACGCGAACGTCTAGAGAGAGCGCTCGTTAGATACGGCGCGGCAATTGCAATGCCGCGCCTGCGCGCCTTTCTCGGACGCGCATCCCGCGAGGAGGCGAGATGTTCAGGTTGAGGTTCTCTGGGTGTGCGGCTGTCGCAGTAGGCATTCTTGCCGGAATTGCGACACCGACCGACGCTGCGATTCGGAATGCGGCGAGTTGTTCTCAGTCCGACGTAGCGGCCGCTGTCACCTCAGCGAGCCACGGTGACACTGTTCGAGTGCCCGCGGGAACGTGCAGTTGGTCAGGCTTTTCACTATCGAAGGCGATAGAACTTCGTGGCGCTGGCATCGGACTGACGCGGATCACGTTGGCCGCAAACAACACCGTCACGAAGCAGACAGCGGGCGCAACGATTGTCGCCGGTTTCAGCTTCACGAGATCCGGCGGCGGCAATGCCAGCAAGGGCTGGACGATCAACGGCCCCTGGCCGGGCGGCGAGCCTGTGATATTCACCGAGAATGACTACGCGGTCAGCAACTCCGGCCTGTTCCTCGTGACGGTGGCCGGCGGCGTGATCATCTCCAACAGCAGCTTCTCGGGCGGCTGGGACGACTCGTTCCTCCAGCTCAAGGACCACGCTGACAGCGGCAAGTCCTGGGGCACCGCCGACAGCATGGGTACGCGCGACTCGAACGGCCGCCTGAACACGTACGTGGAGTCGAACACGTTCGTGGGTGGCACCAACCAGGGCATCGACGCAGACGACGCGGTACGTCTCGTGTACCGGTACAACACGCTGACGACGTCGTCGGTGAACTCGCACGGGTTGGACACGTCGCCAATCGGCGTGCGGCACTGGGAGATCTACAACAACAAGTTCATACACCCGGGAAGCTCCTGCACCACGCAGTTGTGCAACCAGAACTGGTTGATCCTCATGCGTGGCGGGACGGGGGTAATCGCTGACAATCAGTTTGCGGACATCGCCGGCGGCCATTGGGGCAACAAGACCGAGCTGCACTTCTGGATTCGCGGGGCCGAAGACGTGCGGCCTCAGGGATCCTGCTCGAGCGTGAAGTACCCGGTTCCCCGCCAGCTTGGCCAGGGACACAACGGGACGACGTACGTCACCGACCCCATCTACATCTGGAGCAACGTGGGCGCGCAGGCCTTCGGGGGCGGATGGCGATTCGGGAATCCCTGCGGGCTCGACTTCGACGCTTTCTTCGAAGAGGGGCGAGACTACGTGCTTGGGGCCAAGCCAGGCTATGCCAAGTACACGTATCCCCATCCGTTGCTGACGGGCGCGCCGCAGCTGCCGAACCTGCCGCCGCCACCGCCGTCGAATCTGCGGGTGGTCAGCCAGTAGGCGACACTCAGACAACGTTTCGGCTGGCAGTCTGCTGCCCGCCAACGATGACCGGGGCCACCTGCAAGCGTGGCCCCGCCGCGCGTCTCCAGAGCACCGCCACCGCTTCCTCGCGCACCCCTGCGCGCACCGCCGGGTGTCTCCCGGTTCGACCGTGTTCTCGTACGTCGCAATCCTGACGCTGCTCTTCGGCCTGCCGCTCGGCCGGCTGGCGCTGTACAGCGCAGGCAGTGATCTGCACTCGCACATCCTTCTGGTGCCGTTCGTCTCGGCGTACATACTCCACGAACGCCGCCGTTCGCTGCCGCCGCCCGGTCGACGAGCGCTGTGGCCGGCGCTGCCGTTCGTGCTTGGAGGACTCGCCGCGGCCGCCATCGGCCTGTTCTGGGGCACGAGCCTGAGCACCGGCGACTACCTGGCGTCAATGGCGCTGTCGTACGTCAGCCTGCTCGCGGCGGGCGGCTTCCTCCTGCGCGGGCGCGCCTGGATGCGAGCCGCCGGGTTCCCGTTCGCCTTCCTGGTGTTCCTCGTCCCACTGCCCGATTCAGCGGTGCACTGGCTGGAGCAAGGCTCGATGTACGCCTCCGCCGAGGCCGCGGCACTCTACTTCTGGCTCGCGGGCACGCCGCTCGTCCGTGACGGCACGCTGTTCGAGCTACCTGGCATCACCCTGCAGGTGGCCCAGGAATGCAGTGGCATCCGTTCGAGCTGGGTCCTGTTCGTCACCAGCATCATCGCCTCGAACATGTTCCTGAAGAGCGGCTGGCGTCGGCTGGCGCTTGTCGCGTTCGTCATCCCCCTCGGCATCCTGCGCAACGGTTTGCGCGTGTTCGTGCTCGGCATCCTGTCTGTCCGCTTCGGTCCGAACATCCTGGACACCGCCATCCACCATCGCGGCGGGATCCTCTTCTTCGCGTTGTCGCTTGTGCCGTTGTTCGGACTGCTCTGGTGTCTCCGCCGAGGCGAGCGCGTCGATGTCTACGGTCGCTCCCGCTCCGCAGCCTGATCCCCATGCGTCCGTTCGTCCTCCTGCCCGTTGCGGCAGCGGTGGCCAGCATCGCCATCGCCCTGCTCAGCATCGCGAGGACCGCGCCATCTGTCGCGGCCCGGTGCTTCGCGGCCGGCATGGTCCTCCTGGGCGTGGACAGTCTCTGCACCGCGCGAGCACTGTTGGCGGCGGACGCCGCCGACGTCCAGCGCTGGCTGACGTACGGTATGGGCGCGAAGTCGCTGCTGCCCGCCACCTGGCTCGCGTTCAGCCTGACCTATGGACGTGGCGATTGGCGGGAGCGCCGTGGTTCGACGCTGTTGCTCAGCGGCATCGCGACCCTCCCGCTCGCCATCGCGCTCGTCTTCCACGACCGGTTGCTCCACCTCGTCTCAGGCGAGGGAGACGCCTGGATGGTGCATTCGCTGCCGGCGGCGCTGGCGCTGCAGGGGCTGCTGCTCCTGGCGTTTGTGCTGGTGTTGATGAATCTCGAGCAGACGTATCGCGCCGCGGTCGGCACGATGCGCTGGCGGATCAAGTATGTCGTCGTGGGAGTGTCGGTGATCTGCGTGACGCAGATCTACCTACGCAGCCAGGCGATGCTCTACTCGGCGTACGACACGGCGCGTGCCGGCGTGGAGTCGAGCGCGCTGCTGATCGGATGCGCACTGCTGGTGCTCGCACGCATGCGCGCCGACCTCGGAGACGTCGCGGTCTACCCGTCGCACGCCGTAGTTCGCTCGTCACTCACCATCATCGTCGCCGGCAGCTATCTGCTCGTCGTTGGCGTGCTGGCCCAGGCGGCGCGGCATCTCGGCGGAAACCCGAGCTTCCAACTGCAGGCGGTCGTGATCCTGCTCGGCGCCGTGGGGCTTGCCGTGTTGCTGCTCTCGGACCGCGTCGGGCAGCGAGTCCAGAGCTTCATCGGCCAGCACTTCAGCAAGGCGCAGTACGACTCGACCCGCATCTGGACCGATTTGTCCGGGCGGTTCGCGACGGTGCGCGACGAAGCGAGTCTGTGGGCGGAATCTGCGCGCACCATTGGCGCCACCTTCGACGTCCTGTCGGTGACCGTCTGGGTGCGTGAAGCCGACGGCACGCTGGCGCAGCGCGCAAGCACGGCGTCGATGAGCATCCCGGCGCATGCCACCACCCAGGCGCTGGTTCCCGCGTCGCTGACGCTTCTCGGCGACGGCTCCAGGCCCGTCAACGTCGATCGGTCCGGCGAACCCCGGACGCGCGAGCTGATGGCAGCCAACCCGGCGACGTTCGGCCATGGCGGCGATCGCTTCGCGGTCGCATTGCGGTCCACGCATGGCGTCGAAGGAATGATCGTGCTGGCCGATAGAGTGAACGGGGTGCCGTACTCGGCCGAAGAACTGGACCTGCTCCAGTGCATCGCCGATCAGGCGACCGCCACGCTGATGAACCTGCGCCTCGCCGACGCAGTCGCGCAGTCGCGCGAACTGGACGCGTTTCGCAGCATGTCCGCCTTCTTCGTTCACGACCTGAAGAACGCGGCCGCCTCCATGAACCTGATGCTCAAGAACCTGCCCATACACTTCGAGGACCCATCGTTCAGAGCCGACGCCCTGCGCGGCATCGGCAACACGGCGCGTCGCATCGACGAGATGATCGAGAGGCTCGGTGCGCTACGACACGCGCCGCGCCTCGCTCTGCAGAGCGTCGACGTCAACACCCTCGTGGAAGACGCCACGGCAGGTGTCCCCATGGCTGACGGTGTGATCCTGGAGAAGCACCTGGCACCGGTGCCGCCGCTGATGCTCGACCGCGAGCGGATGTCCAGCGTTGTCACCAATCTGCTCCTCAACGCCCGCGACGCTGTTGCGGACTCCGGTCGCATCGGTGTCCGAACTTCCCGACACGACGACCGCGTGCAATTGACCGTCGCCGACGACGGTTGCGGCATGACCCCCACGTTCCTCAGGGAGGGCTTGTTCCGTCCCTTCCAGAGCACCAAGTCGAAAGGACTCGGCATTGGCATGTTCCAGTCCCGCATGGTGGTGGAAGCTCATGGCGGTGCCATCCGCGTCGACAGTGAAGTCGGCAAGGGCACGACGATCCACATAACACTGCCGATCAAACCCGTGCAATGACAAAGCCGAAATTGCTCATCGTCGACGACGACGAGGACATCCGCATCCAGATGAAGTGGGCCCTGTCCGACGAGTACGACATCGTGATGGCCGCGGACAGGTGCTCGGCCGTGGCGGCGTTCTCGTCAGAGCGGCCGATTGCCACGCTGCTGGACCTGGGCCTTCCCCCGAGCCCGCACACCGCCGCCGAGGGGTTGTCGGTCCTGTCCGGGCTGCTCGTGCTGGATCGGCAAGCGAAGGTAATCGTCGTGTCGGGCCAAAGCGAAAGGCAGAACGCGCTGAACGCGGTGGGCGCGGGTGCCTACGACTTCCTCTACAAGCCCGTGGACACCGACGACCTGAGGATGGTGCTGCAGCGCTGCGTGCACGTGGCGCGCCTCGAGCGGGAGTACCGCGCGCTCCAGGAGAGTTCGCGGTCGCCGGCGTTCGAGGAGATGATCGGCGCCAGCCCGCAGATGCAGCCGGTCTTCTCCTTTGTTCGCAAGGTGGCGGGCACCGACGCACCGGTGCTGATCCTCGGCGAGAACGGCACCGGCAAGGAGATGGTGGCCCGTGCCGTCCATCGCCGCAGCCGGCTGCGCGACGCCGCTTTCGTGGCCATCAATTGCGGCGCGATACCGGAAGCCCTGCTGGAGAGCGAACTCTTCGGCTACGAGAAAGGTGCCTTCACCGGGGCGCAGACGCAGCGCAAGGGCCTCATCGAAGCCGCGGCCGGCGGCACGCTCTTCCTCGACGAGATCGGCGAGTTGTCACCGCCGCTGCAGGTGAAGCTGCTGCGATTCCTGCAGGAGAAGTCGTTTCAGCGGGTCGGTGGTCGCCAGGAGATCCAGAGTGATGCCCGGATCGTCGCCGCAACCAACGTGAACCTGAAGGAGGCGGTGGCTGCCGGTACGTTCCGCGAGGATCTCTTCTTCCGTCTCGCCGTCCTCGTAGTGACACTGCCGCCGCTGCGCGATCGCGGTGACGACATCGCACTGCTCGCCACCGAGTTGCTGCGTCGCTATGGGGTGCAGCACCTGCGGAACGGCCTGGCGTTCACGCCGTGCGCTGTTCGCGCACTCAATCAGCACACGTGGCCCGGCAACGTGCGAGAACTGCAGAATCGCGTCCAACGGGCCGTGATCATGGCCGATGGTCGTCGGATCACCGCGCGCGACCTGGAGCTTGGCGACGACCTCGAAGCTGCGCAGCCGCGCACCCTCCGCGAGGCGCGAGAGCAGGTCGAGCGCGAGTGCGTACAAACAGCACTCCGTCGCCATGGAGGAAGCATCACGGCCGCCTCCCAGGAGCTGGGCATCAGCCGTCCGACGCTTTACGAGCTCCTGGACAAGCTGGCAATCGCCCGACAGTAAATGTCGAGCCGGGGGTCCTCGGCTGTCGGCGTTCCTGACATCCCGGCTGAAAAGTGCCTCGCTACCAAGGCTCGCGCATCCACTTCCCTCTACTCACTGCTGAGATTTCAGCCGATTGCCCAGCGTTCAGACGCTTAAGGCAGAGTTGGCACGCGATGGGCATTCCAGGCTGACACTGGCTTCCCAGCGTGTGCTGTCTTCGGCGGCGGAGTCCCGACGGCAGCTGGAGTAAGAGCGGCAATGAGGAACGCAAGCGATCTCATGAAAGTGGCAGGACGGCTGGTTGTGGCGGCCGCGATCGTCGCGGTAGTGACGCCCGCATCACAGGTACAGGCCGGCCCCATCGGCGACACCGGCAGCTTCCAGTACACGCGCGTGAGTGGTTATTACCCGACAACCGGCGGGTCGCCGATGACGCAGGGTGGCGAGTTCACGCTCTACAACGTGGTAGGTCTGAGCAACGCCGATTACTCGGCAGGCACGAGCGGACTGATCGACAACGGTAGCTTCCAGACCTTCTGTCTTGAAGTGGGCGAGTACGCCGCATCGAGCCACTTCGTCGTCGGCACGGCTGCGGCGCGCGGCGGCACAACGAACAGCGTGGATCCCATCTCGATGGGAACGGCCTATCTGTACAGCGAGTTTGCCAAGGGCACATTGGCCGGGTTCTTCAACGGCTCGCGCGCCGTGGAAGCGGGATTGCTGCAGATGGCCATCTGGGCGCTCGAGGGGGAGGTTGCGGCGCCTGTCGGAAACGCCTACTACAATCTGGCGCTCGCCAACGGCGGCGCGACCACCGCGGCGCAGGGCCATCTTGGCGTGTACGTTCTCAACAACTTCACGACGGCCGCTGGCAGAGACAAATGGGCAACGGGAACCTGGGTCGAAAGCGCCAAGGCGCAGGATTTCCTGTATTACCAGGTGCCAGACGGCGGCACGACGCTGATGCTGCTCGGCGGCGCGCTCGCGGGCCTCGGCGCCCTGCGCCGTCGGCTGCCGCTGTAACGGAACTCGACGCGGTACAACCGTGGCGACCAAGCCACGGGAAGGGGGTTGGGCGACTGTCCGACCCCCTTTTCTGTATCCGTCAGGTGAGCGTCAGCTAGTCCAGTCCCGCCAGCAACTGCCGCGCTTCTCCCGCCTCCGGGAAATCGGGCAACCTCAGCGCCTGCTCGAGCGCCTGACGGGCCGCGTCGTCGTTGCCGGTCTGCGCATACGCCTGCCCGAGCCGGAAATGGAAGGTGGCGCGGGCCGGCACCTTCTCCACCGCGATCTTCATGGGCGCGATGGCGAGCGCCGGCAGCTGCTTCTTGAGGTACACGTAGGCGAGCGTGTCGTTGATTTCGGGATCCTCTGGCAGCGCCGCTTTCGCCGCCTGCGCCAGCTCCAGCGCCCGATCGAGCTGCTCCCCGCGGCTCGCATACAGCCACGCCAGGTTGTTCGAAGCGACGGCCGCTCGTGGATCCGCTGCGACGATCCGCTCGTAGCGCCCGCGGGCCTCGTCTTCCTTCCCCTGCGACTGGAGAATCATCGCGGCCATTGTCTGAGGCGCGACATCCTGCGGCCGGCGGGCCGCGAGCCGGTCGAACTCCGCGAGCGCCTGATCGAGCTTGCGCTGTCTGAGGAGCAGCGAGGCGAGTTCGCCGTACGCGGCGACGTTCGACGGATCCGCCTCGATCGACCGCCGCAGGAACTCCTCGGCCTTCGCCAGATCGCCTGTCGATCCCCAGGTGCGGCCGGCGAGCACGAGGAGCGCGGGATCACCTGGCGCCTGCGTCAGTCGCTGCTCGACACGCGCGCGCGCCTTCTGTGGCTGATTGTCCCGAAGATCCAGCGTCACGAGCGCCGACAACGGCTCCACCAGCGCCGGGTTCGCCGCCAATGCCTTCTCGAACGCGACCCGCGCGGCCGCGCGATCGTTGCGCGCCATCTCGAGCATGCCTACCTGGTTCTGCACCAGCGCGTTGTCGGCAGCCTGGCTGACGAGTTCCCGAGTGGCCGTCGCGGCCCGCGCGATTTCGCCGCGCGCAAGCAGCGTGCGCGCAACGATGAGCCGAGCCTGAAGATTGTCCGGCTGCGCCGAAGCCGCCTGTTCGGCAAGCTGCGCCGCGGCCGTCACGTCGTTGCGCTGGAGTTGCACGAGCGCCAGACGCACCTGGGCCGCCGACGCCCGCGGGTTCACATTCAGCACTTCGGTATAGGCCTTCGCCGCCGCGTCGAGGTCTTGACGCTGTTCCTCGGCCTGTCCAAGCAGGTAGTGCGCATCGGCGCTCCTTGGATCGAGCTTGAGAGCCGCCTGCGCTTCCGTTCTCGCCTCGTCCGCACGCCGATCAGCAAGGAGCAGGCGACCACGCACGGTGCGTGCCCCGACAAGGGTCGGGTGCTTCGACACCACTTCATCCACCGCGGCGAGCGCCTCGGCCTTCTTCCCTTCCGCAAGGAGCATGTCGGCAAGCTTGATGCGCGCAATCGGCCAGTACTCCCGGTTCTCGCCAAGCCGCTCGAGCACACCTCTCGCCTCGTCCATCCGCCGCATCGCGAGGTAGTAGTCCGCGAGCGCCACCTGCGCGTCTGGCCCGGCAGACAGCTCGGCGACCTTGCGGAAGTAGGGCTCGGCCTCCGCCGCGCGCTGCGTCCGCAAGTAGTACGAGGCGAGCCACCGGTTCGCCAGCACGTGATCGGGGCTGGTCGCGTGCGCCGCCTTGAACGCCGCCTCGGCCTCGTCGGGTCTGCTGGCACTCCAGAGAAACTGCCCGAGCGCCACCTGCGCATCCACTGAAGCGGGATCGGTCTCGACGGCCTTCCTGAAGGCCGCTTCTGCCTCTGCCGCGTGGCCCCGAGCCGCCTCGATGGCGCCCAGGTTGGTCTGTAGCGCCGCTCGTGGATCGAGGCTGAGCGCCTGCTGCATCTGATCGAGCGCCCCGTCTAGATCCTTGAGGTTCGCCATGGCGTTGGCCCTGAGCACGAGCGCGTCCACATGCGCAGGGTCGATCGCGAGCGCCTTGTCGGCGCGCGCCTTTGCCTGCTCGAACTCGCCGGCGAGGCCGAGCAGTGACCCCGCCTTCACCTGGGCGTCCACGTCGCCTGGCAGCAAGTCTGCCGCGCGTACGTACTCAGCGAGCGCACCCGCGCCATTACCCTCGCGCAGATACGCCTCCGCGAGCTTCAGGCGCGCTGCCCCGAGGGTCGGCTCGCGATCCACCGCGTTTCGGTACTCGAGGATCGCGGCCGCCACCTCGTTCTTGTCGAAGTATTCATTGCCCCGATCGAGGTGGTCCTGCGCGCTGCGCGAGCAGCCGGCTGCGGCGGTGGCGAGTACCACCAGGACCAGACCGACGGAACTTCGGTAAGCAGGACTCACGGGGACGCGCCTCCAGCGCGACGATAGCATGCAGCCGTCGTGTGGTCGCGCGGTGCGCCGCCGACGACTTGCAGTCCTTGTCGATCAAGGATCGACAAGGTTCGTCGGAGCTTTACAGGCTCTCGTTACCGCCGGACGATGTCGCGGTCCCGCTCCTGGATGTGCAAGCCCACCGAGCTCGCGCCGAAGTTGGCCACCTCGCGAACGTTGCCCCGCACCTTCACGAGGGCCCCCTTCGACGGCGACCCGCGGCGCTCCGACAGCACCGTGATCTCTGCCGTCCCATCGTCGATCTTGTAGAGCGCGTACGGCACGAGCGGCACGCTCCAGGCACTCGTCACGCGCCCGGTCACCTGAACCTGCCGGTTGTCCCAGCGCGACGGGTCGTCACGGATGTCAACGATGTTCCGAGCGCGCATCGCACAGCCGGAGACGACCGCCATGAGCAGGACGACGAGAAGAGGACGAACGTAGCGGGGCATCGGCGCCTCCGATCCAGCGGAATCCCGCCAGGACGAAAAAGGAACGAGGCTGCACACGGACCGCCAGGAACAACACGGGGTGCGGCGATGCCAGCGCCTGCCTTGACGGTTTTCGCACCCCGTTGGCCCGGCGCAGCCTCGCGGACCGTAACTTCAAGCCGCGTGCCAGGATTGGACTCGTCGGAATCCGCGTATTCTCGCGCATGGCTGCACGACTGCGATGCCGCGTCTCCCGCAGGTGACGCATCGCGGCTGCGCCGACAACCAGATGTCCTCCGCCCTCGCCGTCTCCTCGTCCCGGGTCCGAATCATCCGGAACCAGCCTCATCGCCGGCCGGCGCGGTACGTCCTCTACTGGATGGTCACCGCGCGCCGACTCGAGGACAACTTCGGCCTTCAGCATGCCTGCTGGTGGGCGCACGAGCTCGATCTGCCCGTGCTTGTGTTCGAGCCGCTTCGCATAGCGTATCCGTGGGCAAGCGACAGGCTGCATGCGTTCGTGCTGGAGGGCATGGCAGGCAATGCCGCCGCCGCGAGAGAGGCCGGCATCACCTACTTCCCCTACGTGGAGCCCACGCCGGGTGCCGGCAAGGGCCTGCTCGCTGCGCTGGCCGCTGACGCCGCGGTCGTCGTCACCGACGACTACCCGACGTTCTTCCTCCCGCGAATGCTCGCCGCCGCAGGCAGGAGCCTGGACTGTCGCCTCGAGGCGGTGGACGGCAACGGTCTCGTTCCGATGCGCGAGGCGGGGAAGGTCTACCCGACCGCCTACGCGTTCCGGCGCTACCTGCAGCAGGTGCTTCCGAAGCACCTGACGCAGCTGCCCGTCGCCACCCCACTCGAGTTCATCCCTGCGCGCGCCGCCCCGCTGGCCGACGCGCTCATCGAGCGGTGGCCGGCTGCCGCTGCGGCGCTGCTGCGCGCGCCCGGAGACGCAGTGGCCGGCTTGCCGGTCGATCATGGCGTGGCGCCCTCGACGGTTCTGCGTGGCGGCCACGCCGAGGCGCGTGGCCGACTCGATCGCTTCCTCGCAGGCGGGCTGAGCCGCTACCTCGACCCCCGACCGGACCCCACGAGCGATGGCACCTCCGGACTGTCGCCGTGGCTGCACTTCGGCCACCTGGCCTCGCATCGCGTGTTTGCCGACGTGGTGACGCAGTGCGGCTGGACGATGCGCCGGCTGGCAGCGAAGGCATCGGGCCAGCGGGAGGGGTGGTGGGGTGCGCCGCCTGAAGTCGAGGCGTTCCTGGATCAACTCGTCACATGGCGAGAGGTCGGATTCAACTTCGCCGCGCTGCGATCCGATCACGCCGAGTACGAGTCATTGCCCGACTGGGCGCGCGCGTCACTGGAAGCGCATGCCGCGGACAAGCGCGAGCACGTCTACACGCTGGCGCAGTTCGAACGGGCCGAGACGCACGACGAGGTGTGGAACGCGGCGCAGCGTCAACTGCTGCAGGAGGGACGCATGCACAATTACCTGCGCATGCTCTGGGGCAAGAAGATCCTGCAGTGGACCCGCACCCCGCGCGAGGCGCTCGCCGCGATGCTCGCGCTGAACGACAGGTTCGCGCTCGACGGTCGCGACCCCAACTCCTACAGCGGCATTTTCTGGGTGCTCGGCCGCTACGACCGGCCCTGGGGACGCCGCGAGGTGTTCGGGGTGATCAGGTACATGAGCAGCGACAACACGCGCCGCAAACTGAGGATCAAGAACTACCTGCGCACCTACGGCACGGGTTAGGTAGGGCCGGCTGTCCCAGCCGGCCGTCTGCCACGGCGGAGCGCCCGGCCTTCAATGCACCCGGACGTGCGTGTGCGAATGCATGGCCGTCGTGGACACCACCGGAACCGCGAGACCCTCGATTACGCTCTGCGACACCCGCACGAGCGTCGTCACCTGGGCCGCATAGGCCTGGACGGCGTGCGCGAGGTACGGGTCGTACTCGTAGCACCGTTCCGATGGCACCTTCTCGACCACGCGGTTGTTGTACTTCAGCGGCTCGGCGAGTCGCAGGTTGCCGTCGATGTCGGGGTCGCGCGACAGCACCTCTACAGGCACCAGCACGGGTACTTCGTTGTCGTGTTGAACGTAGAACAGCACCGTATGCACGGAAACGTCGCTCCTTGACCCTGGGGAGGGTGGTCCCGGGCACTCCCCGGGGCGCCAGCCAGTCAATCGGCGCGTCCTCGAAAAACTCAATTCAGCGTTCGCCACAAACAAATAAAGGGGCCGCAAACGCAGCCCCTTGATGCGTACACCGTGTGGCTCTGGTCACATCAAGCGGCGGACGAGCCCCAGCACCGTCAGGCTACCGCCGAGCAGGATCAGGGAGGCGCCTGAATCGGGAATGGCAATCGGCGCCCCCGCCCCAGTGGCGCCCAGTTGTCCCGTCTTCCCTTTTGTCGTCATGACGTCAGCCGAGAAGTATGCCCCGTTCTTCTTCTTGTCGCTCTTGACGGCGAAGTCAGCGAGCACGGCATTCTCGACCGTGAAGGTCAAGGGCCCCGGCGTTGCTCCCTGCCCGCCCTGCCCGCACGACACGCACTTGATGCCCAGGGCGAAGCCGCCGAACGGTTGGGCAACGGCAAGCGTATAGGCCAGAAACGTCGCCGTCGTGTTGTTCGTGATGTTCTTGATGTCCGCTGCGGCAACGCCGGTGCCGTTCAGGGCAAACAGCGAATGTGACTTCGTGTTGCCGGTGTTCACCAGTTTCAGACTCGCGGCGAGATCCACCACGAAGTCCACGTGGGCGCCGTTCGTGGTCAAGGTCACCGTACCGTACGGTCCCGCCCCGAACTGTCCGACGGCGGTCGAGTTCAGGTTGTAGACAATCGACCCCGCATGAGCAGTACCGGTTGCGACTACTGCGGCGACCACTACCGCCATGGCCACATTGTTGAGTCTCACGTGCCCTCGATCCTGACGCCGGATGAAAACGGGACGTCGGGGCGCGGTTGTGCACGAATCGGACCAGAGGTGGTCACGCGTTGTCTCCCCAGGCTCTCGGCGGAAGTCGCGCTCATGGAGCACGTTGCAAAGCTATGTAGATGCATGCGTGGGCGTGCTCTGGAGAAGGCGTTCCTGGTTCGTAAGCATCTCCGACGACTCAGCAATTCGTTGGACGGGCGAGACCGTCTCAACCCCGGCGAGGCGGGACGATGACGCTGGCGACCAGAAGGCCGCCAGCAAGCGCCACGGCGGTCAGGATCATCGTGACGCCCGCCGTGACGCCGACCACCACGTCCTGATCCAGAAGCGACGCCAGCGACCGGTAGCCGATGCTCCCCGGCACGAGCAGCAGGACGCCGGGGACGAGTGGGACGGCGGCGGGCCCGCGGCCCCATCGGTCGTAAAGGTTCGACAGTGCGCCAACCACCAGCGCGCCGACGAGAGCGGCAAGCGCGGTGTCGAAGAGCAGGGCCGCTCCACGAACCGCGGTATACCCGAGCGTGCTCGCCACCCACAGCCACGGCAGGTCGCGCAGCCGCGCCCGGAGTACGGCAGCAAACGCGAAAGGCGCGATGGACAGCGCGCCGATGAGCGACCACATCGGCAGCCGCGGCGGCGCGAACGACCGCACGTCTCCGACCAGCGACTCGGCGAGCTGGCTGCCCACGCCGACGCCAAGGGCGATGATGACGAACACGAGGAACGCGCCAGAGAGTCGAGCCGTGCCAGCGGCAAGATGCCGGCGTGCGAGCTCGGTCATCGCCAGCGTCACGGTCAGGCCGGGCAGCAGCACGATCACCCCGCCCAGTGTGGCCGTGGGGATCGACAGCCGCACCCCCAGCGATGCCACGATCGTGACGATCGCCGCAACTGCGAGTGCACCGACGAGTTCGAACACGTGCGTGCCGTGCGACAGCTTCTTCGACGCCAGCGACAGCACGCCCGTCACGAGGCCGGCCAGCCCCGCTACCAGCACCTCGTGCAGCCCGCCGCCAAGGATGCGGCACACGGCCGCGGACGCGACTCCGTAGCCGATCACCCGCACGAGCGCGCTCGACGTGGGTGGCGACGCGATGATCGCGTCGATGCGCGCCGACCCTTCGAGCACCGAGGCGCGGCCACGCTCCACGTCGCGCGACACGGCGTCGAGACGCGCCAGCTTCCCGAGATCCACGTCGCCCGGGTACACGCGGATCATGTGCGTCTGCTGGCGCTCAGGCGGGCCGAACGCAGCCAGTACGGACGTCGGCGTGGAGAAGAACTGACCCTCGAGGCCGAGCCGGTCCGACATGCGATGCAAGGCGCTCTCGAGGGCATCGGCCGACAGCCCGTACCCATGCAGGGCGCGAGCGAGACGCAGCACGAAGCCCACGGCGGCGATGTTGCGCTGCTCGACGACCTCGCGTGCCGCCCCTTCGAACGGATCGCTCATCGTGCGACCACCACGAGGTGCGCCGACTCGACCACTTCGCCTTCGACGATGTCGTCGAGGACCGACAGGTCACTGGTGATCGAACCGATGAGCGTGAATGCGAAATCCAGGCGAGGGTTGTCCACCAGATTCACGAAGATCTGTCCGTCGCCGGTGTCCGGGCCTCGCGTGGAGATGCCGACCGCGCCACGCACGTGTGCGAGCGCGCTGAACTCGTCGCGCGTGAACGTGTCGGCGCCTGCGTATTCGTTGGCGGCGGGACTGCCGCCCTGCACGACGAAGCCGGGTTCAACGCGATGAAACGTGCGTCCGTTCCACTCGCCGGCGCGTACCTGCGCGACCAAGCGCGCTACGGCGGTCGGCGCCACCTGCGGATAGAGACGAATGGTCAGCTGCCGAGTGCCGCTCAGCCGCAGCGTGACGCTCGCGCCTTCGAGCGCCGAGACCTCGCCCCACGTCGGCACGGGCAGGCCCCTGGTGGGGCCGGCTGCCTGGGCCGGCCGTCTGCGTAACGTCTCGGAAGGGCCAGCCTCGGCCGCGCCCTCGGGTCGTCGCGCGTTGATGAGCGCCGCCGCACGCTCCGCGATCACCGGATCGAAGTCGGACAGGTACGCGCGCAAGGTCGTGATGCGCTCGGGATCGAAATCGTCGATGCGTTCGAGCAGCGCCATTCGCCAGTCGCGTGATGCTTCACGCTGCTGCGCTGTGACACGTGCGAGAGCTGCACGCAGAGCTTCGACAATCCGGACCCTCGACACGCTGGTATCGCCATCAGACGCCGCATCAGCGCTTCCCGGTTCTCCCGATGGACGTGCCCTGCCACCGCCGAGCGCCTCGGCCGCCTCGAGCAGCAACTGCCCATCGTCGCTCGCCAGGGCGGCAACCGCGGCATCCGTCAGTCCCGGCAGCTTCGCCGCGCGCCACGCCGCCAGCGCTGCGTGGCGAACGTTGACGTGCGAGTCTCGCGCGAGCGTCGCGAGGACGTCTGCCTGTGCCGTGTGCTGCGCCGCACGCGCCGCATACATGCGTACCTGCCACACTGCCGACGTCGCGAAGTGGCTGACGCGCGGACGTGCCGCTTCTGCGTCGGTGAGGGCGAGCGCAACGAGCGCATGTGCAGCCTCGTGCCACGTGGACGCGTCCGCCTCGGCAGCGGCGAGTCGTGAGGTGCAGACATCGCGACATGAACGCGCCGTCCCGAGCGCGTCGATTGCCGCCAGTCGGACGTTGATGTGCGGGTCGCGGGCTGCTGCTTCGGCAACGGCCGGCAGCCTCGACGCGACACGCGACGCGACCGCGTGACGCACGAGGACCGCATCATCGCGGAGCCACGTCATCGCCGTGTCGGTCGGCACGGTCGATTCCCGCGCCAGCCCGATCACTCCGAGACGACGTACCTGCGGGTCGGCGTCGCGCACCGCGCGCTCGAACGCCTCGCGCGCGCCGCCATCATCCGGCGCGAGCGCATCGAGTGACAGCATGCCCGACATCACCAGCCGTCGAACCCGGGCGCGTAGGGCGTCCCGCGGTGTGTCGGCGGCGACGCGCGCGGGCTCGATGAGGCGCGCCAGCAACGCCTGCACCTCGGCCGACGAGGCCTTCAGGTGTGCCGCTCGTCGCGCCAGGCCTTCTGCGCCGCGAGCCACGCCGAGTTGACCGAACGCGGGCAGTACGTCGCCGTTTTCCAGGCGCGCGATGTTCAGGGTCAACGCACGCGTCGCTGCATCGACGTCGGCGATCGTCGGGAAGGGTAGCCGGCCGTACTGCTCGGTGAGGGCGGAGAACACGAGCACGTCCGTCTCTCCGGACAGCGCGTCGCGGAGCGCGCGCTCAGCTGCCGCATGCGCATCGGGCGAGCCGCTGCCGATGTGCGCGACGGCGAACGCGGCCTCGCGCCGCACGTCGATGGACGGGTGCCGCAGTCCCGCCATCGCCTGCGGCAGGAACTCCGTCCGGCGGGTGCGTCCGATTGCGCGAAGGGCGAGCACCCGCACCTCCGGATCCTCGCGCGTCAGCGCTGTGGCGATGGACGCCCGGTGTGCGGCCGACTCGACGCGCGCGTCGTCCGCGGCGAGAATCGCGCTGCGCAGATCGGCAGTGGGTTGAGCCCAGGCGTGCCCGGTGCACGCAAGCGCGACGACCAACGCTGCGCGCAGCACGGGGCGCCGCTCACGCGGACCAGGACGCGAGCACCTGTCGGTCCTCATCGGCCATGCCGTAACGCTCGGAGTACTCGAGCATCTGTGTGGCGAGGTCGTGCGGATACGACACCTCGACGTCAACGATCGCACCGGACGCGTCACGCACGGGCGACAACCGCGGCATCACGAAGCCCGTATAAGAGGGCAGGTCCAGCCTCTCCACGCGCGCGACGACTTCGTCTCGCAGCGCGGGATCGAAATGGATGCCATAGGCCTCGAAGAGCGCGACGGCCTCGTCGTACAGCCCCTCGGACTTGATCCGCTGCACGAGCGCCAGCATTCGCGCCACACCTTCGTGGAAGGCGGCGACGTCGGTCACGACGTAGAAGGTCCGTGCATCGCGATGCCGCACCTCGATCGCCGAGGTGTGCGCCATCAGCCAGTGGACGATCGCCTGCCGGTTGCGCATGTGGTCCTCCTCGAGGTGCGCCCCGCGGTGAATCCTGCGGAGTTGCACGAGCGCGTTGCGCGCATACCCTTCGTATTCGGCGCAGATCACCTCGGCGTGGTGCTCCGGCTCGATCAGCCCGAGTTCGACCATCACCGGGTCTGCGATGAAGTAGAGGGCGACGAGATCCGATCGCGTCTCCTCGAGCGTCGAGTACTGCTCGCGCAGCGCCGCCTGGGGCGATCCGACGTGCGGCGCCATCCGGCCGGAACCGTGTCCGATCACTTCGTGCAGGCTGGTAGTCAGCTCGCTCGCGAGCGGTTGCCACTGCTTCGAGCGGTCGCGCTCAGCCGCGGACCAGCAGAACTCCTCGCGAAGACTTTCGGGTTGCGACTCCTCATAGGCCTTGACGACGTTGGCCAGCGACACCGACTTGCTGCCGTACACCTCGCGGATGGCTTCGTCGTTCGGCAGGTTGATGCCGATGGCGGTCATCGGCCCGGCATCGCCGCACTCGACGATCACGTCGATGGCCCGTGCCGTCACGCCGATCACGTCGCGGCGCTTGTAGGCGTCGTCGTACGGCATGTGGCGCTCGAACCAGGCCGCGTGATCGGCGATTCGGCGGATGTCCGCTGTCTTGGCGGGGTTCTCGTGAAAGACGATCCCTTCGTAGGCGCCCTTGTGCCCGCGCGCGTCGAGATACACCTCGATGAACCCGTTGATCGTGTCCACCGGTGACTGCGTGTCGGCAACCCACGCGATGTCGTAGGCGCGGCGGTCCGCCTCCGCTCCGGTGCGATAGAACCGGATCAGTGCCTCGAGCGCGCGGGCCGTCGGCTCCGGTGCCACGGCCTGCGCGGCCTCGAGGTGCTCGACGACGCGTGCCAGTGTGGCGCCGTAGCGGCCACCGACCCGATACACCTCCTCGCGCAGCGTCCCGGCGTCGCCCTTCACGAGACGCGAGTTGAGCGCATGACGCTCGGCGAACCCCGCGAGATCGGACGTGCGCACGTTGACGTACAGGTTGTTCGCACTCGCCGTCAGCATGTCCTCGCCGGCGGCCGGCGTCTTGCTGGTGACCATCGGCCGGTAGGACTCGTCGAGGAAGTCGCGCTCGTGCGCGTTCACGAACGCCTCTGCCGTCGCGTGCATCGCCAATGGCACGGCGGCGTTCGCCGCTTGCACGGTCCGGATGGCCTCGAGCAGCTGCTCGCGCGTCAGCTCCAGCACGATCTTGCGCGACGTGATGTGCTCGTAGGGGCCGGAGTTGATCCAGAACAGCTTCGCGTACCGCTCGACGGCGCGGGCGACGTCCGCCTCGAGCAAGCCTTGGTGCACGAACAGCGCCTCGACGACGTCGCGCATCGTCAGCGCGTGCTCGTAGCGCTGGTCGTAGTAGATGTCGCGACCGGCGAGCGCCGCCTCGTACAGGTGCCACGAGAGCTGCTTGTCACGTGCCGACAACGACTGGAACGCGTCGGCATACAGCTGGACGACGGCCGCAGGCCCGATGCGCTCGAGGAACCACGCGTTGGCCACTACCGGCGTCCCTCGAGGGTGACGCGCTCGCCGTGCACGGGCTGGTGTACGGACCACCCGAGCTCGTGCCGGATCGACGCCTCGAGCACCGACATTGCGTCCGGTTCGCCATGCACGAGGAACGTGTGCGCAGGCGCGCGCCTGAAGCCGCGCAGCCAGCGCAGAATCTCGTGCCGGTCCGCGTGCGCTGACATCTGATCGCTCTTCACGACGGTGGCAGCCACGGGGATGACTTCGCCGTGGATCTTCACCGTGTCTGCACCGTCCACGAGCGAGCGGCCGCGTGTGCCAGGCGCCTGGAAGCCGACGAAGAGCACGGTGTTGCGCGGGTCGGGCAGCAGCTGCTTCAAGTGGTGGAGCACACGTCCGCCCGTGGCCATGCCGCTTGCCGAGATGATGATCGCCGGCCCGGTCGAACGCGTCAGCGCCTTGGACTCGTCGGTGCTGCGAATCACCTGAAGCCGGCGGGTGTCGAACATCGGGCCGCGGTGCGGCGGGCGCATCTCGGGGTCGAGTTCATCGGGGCGTGAGCTGTAGAACGCCAGGGCCTCCGCGGCCATCGGACTGTCAACGTAGGTCGGCATCGACGGAATGCGCGCTTCCTTCTCCAGTCGCTGCAACCAGTACAGCACTTCCTCGACGCGTCCGATGGCGAAGGACGGGATGACGAGCCGACCGCCGCGCTCGTGCGTCCGCACCACGACATCGGCGATCATCGCGCCGTCGTCGTCGGGCGCATGCGTGCGATTGCCGTACGTGGACTCCACGAGCAGGACGTCGGCTTCCTCCACCGTCGTCGGATCGGGCAGCACGGGCCGGTCGTAGCGGCCGAGGTCGCCGCCGAACAGGATCGTCCTGTTCTCGTCTTCCTGCCTGACGCGGATGAACGAGGAGCCGAGCAGGTGTCCGGCGGGAATGAACTCGGCGGTCGTGCCGGGCACCACCGGGATTGGCACACCGAAGCCCACCGGCTGCATGAGCGTGAGCGCGCGCCGTGCGTCGTCTTCGGTGAACAGCGGTTGCGCAGGGTGATGCTTCGAGTACCCGTGCTTGTTGGCCTGCCGCGCGTCTTCTTCCTGGATCCGGCCGGCGTCGGGCAGCACGAGCGTGCAGAGATCGCGCGTCCCCGGCGTGCAGAAGATGCGCCCGCGGTAGCCCGCCGAGACAAGTCGGGGCAGCCAGCCGCAGTGATCCAGGTGTGCGTGCGTCAGCAGGACGGCGTCGATGTCCGATGGCGTCACGCCGAACCCCTGCCAGTTGCGCTGGCGGAGTGCCTTGAGGCCCTGGAACATGCCGCAGTCCACGAGGACCAGGTGTCCCGAACGGGTACGCAGCAGGTGTCGGGAACCGGTGACCGTCTGTGCAGCCCCGAGGAAGGTGATTTGGCTCATGGGGTTCTGTGCGGCCGGCAGCGTGGGGCGCCGACCTGATGCGTACGCGAGTCACCCATTCTATACTTCGAGTTCCAACGTTACGGGTTCGTCCGGGTACCGTGCGATCCCGCTGCCCCAGCGCGTTGGTACTCCATATGGAGGGAGCAAGCACGATGCGAGTTCGTATTGCGGTAGTGGTCCTGGCGTGTCTGGCCAGTGCGGCATCCGCCTCGGCCGCCGTCAAGATGGTTGCCCAGATGAGCGGCAAGATGATGGGGATGAAGCCGTCCGGCGAGACGGTGACCTACATCAAGGGCAACAAGATGCGCACGGACCAGACGATGGGCGGCAACCAGGTGTCCACCATCATGGACGTGGACGCTGGCGAGATGATCTCCATCAACCACAAGAAGAAGGAAGCCGAGATCTTCAGCGTTGCCGACCTCGCCAAGACCATGCAGGGCGCAGGCGTCGAGGCCAGCGGTGTGAACGTGAAGATCACGCCCACCGGTGAATCCAAGGAGATCGCGGGCTACAAGGCCGTCGGTCACGACCTCGCCGTGTCGGTGAGTTCGACGATGGGCGGGGAAGGCGGTATGGTGATGACGGTGAACATCACGGGACCGGCGTTCCTGTCCACGGATGCGCCGGGCGCGAAGGACTACGCGGCGTTCTACCTCGCCGCCGTCGAGAAAGGCTTCTTTTTCGGGGATCCGCGCGCGGCCAAGGCGCAGCCGGGCAACGCGAAGGGCATGATGGCGCTGTATCGGACGATGGCGGAGAAGGGCGTGCCGCTGCAGTCCACGCAAGTCATCAAGCTCTCGGGCGACGGCCCGATGGCCGGCCTGTTCGCCAGGATGGGCGGAGGCGAGATGACGAGCACGGTCACGAGCATCTCCGGCGATCCGCTTTCCGACGATCTCTTCACGGTACCCGCCGGCTACAAGGTCAAGCGGCAGAAGCTCGACTGAGTCGGCCAACCACACACGTCAGGTAGGGCCGGCTGTCCGCTGCCGGCCGTCTCTCCTGGGCAGGCGCTCGTCACTCGACCTGGTCCGGAGACCGAGTCCTGCCATCCCGCATGCCCGCATTCGCCGACGCCCTCACGGGATCTTCGTCCGTCTTCGCCGTCGAACTCCGTCCGCCGCGCGCCGAACTGAGCGCGCCGGCCGGCATGGACGCGTGGATCGACACGTACCATTCGGTGCGCCGTCTCGTGCGCCACGGCCATCACGTGTGCCTCACCGACAGCGCCGTCGGCGCGCAGGAAGAGGACAACCTGCGGCATCTCGTCCTGAACCTGGGAGAGGACGTGCCGCACGACCATGTGGTGCCGTTCCTCACGTCCAAGCACACGCTGCAGTACTGCCTGACCTACGCCGACCGCGCGCATCTGCATGGCTTCCCGTCGCTCGTGGTGCTCGGCGGCGACAAGGCGGTCGGCACGCCGCGCTGCGTGGCGCACGCGTGGGAGCTGCGCGCCGCGATCCGGCGCCGGCAACCGTCGCTCGTGCTCGGCGGATGGGCCAACCCCCACCGTGACGCGGTCCGCCAGGTGGATTTCCTCACGGCCGACACCTTCAACGGCGAGTACTACCTGACGCAGGTCGCGACGCACCATCAGGTGGGCGACGTTGAGCACTTCCTCGGCGAGGCTTCGCGCCGCGGCGTGACTATGCCGGGCGTGTTCGGGGTGTTCTACTACCGCAGCGCGCGCCGGCGCACCCTCGACATGCTCTCGGGCTTCATGCCGGTGCCAGTGGACGACCTCGTCGAAGAGTTCGGGTCGGGCGCGTCGCCGGAAACGGTCTGCGCCCGCACGATCCGGACGCTCCGCGCGGCCGGCGTGAAGCACTTCTACATCAGTAACCTGCCGCTCAAGGACACCGACGCCGTCCTGCACCGCATCCTGAACGAAGCGGGGATCTAGGTCGGCCTTCGTCGGTCGGCCTTGGGCCTTCGGGGGAGTACGTAGACGCTTATGGAGGACCGACCCCCGCGACGCGAGTGCGCGGGTTACGCTGAGGTTCCGGAAAGAGCCCGCGGCGCAGAGC
>JAEZCY010000219.1 GCA_023429845.1 Acidobacteriota bacterium | reverse complement strand
GGTCGACCCCGTGCCAGCGGCTGCCGCCCGGCCGACCCCGGGCTCCGGAGAGCGAACACCCATGAGCATGGGCAACATCGGCAAGTCGGTCATCATCAAGGGCGAGCTGAGCGGCAGCGAGGACCTGACAATCGAAGGTCAGGTGGACGGCAAGATCGAACTGAACAACAACGTCCTCACCATCGGCACCAACGCCAAGATCAAGGCGCAGGTGTTTGCCAAGACCGTCGTGGTGCTCGGCGAGGTAACCGGCAACATCAACGCGTCGGAGAAGGTCGACATCCGCGACAACGGCTCCGTCGACGGCGACATCACCTCTCCCAAGGTGGCAATCGCCGAGGGTGCACACTTCCGCGGCGCGATCGACATGAACCGCGGCGTGGGCGCGCCAAAGGGCGACGCCAAGCCCGTCGCGGCCGCCCCGGCCGTGACCGCCAAGGCCTGAGCTGCTTCTCGGGACGGAGCGCCTCCGCGCTCCGTCCATCCTGCACCCCATCACGCTGCTCGTGTCCGACTCATCAGA
The DNA here is from genome assembly GCA_023429845.1 of Acidobacteriota bacterium. GTDB lineage: Bacteria > Acidobacteriota > Vicinamibacteria > Vicinamibacterales > Vicinamibacteraceae > Luteitalea. The sequence continues at coordinate 10,935 of JAEZCY010000219.1, read as the reverse complement.
ACGATCCCTGGCCTCTCGGCTGTTCGGTTGGGCCCGCCGTTCGGAAACCGGCGCCACTGGCGGGCGCGACAGCACGCCGCCAGTCGGCACGAAAGTCCTCGCCAGACTGATCGCCGCGCTCGCCAGCAGGGAGGCGCCGGTGGTGCTCGATCTCGGCCCCGTCGTCGGCAGCAACGTCTCGTTCCTGGGTGAGCAGCTCGGGTGTCGCCTCCGCGTCGAGGACCTGTTTTCCGACATCGACCGGCTGACGAAGGAGCAGAAGCTCGACACGCTGCCCGAGTTCTTCGATCGGCGCTTCGCCTACGAACCCGAGAGTCTGGACGCGGTGCTCTGCTGGGACGTGCTCGACTATCTCGAGAAGCCCGCCGCCTCGGTGCTGGCCTCGAAAGTTGTTGAGTGGGTGAAGCCGGGCGGCGTCGTGTTGTGCTTTTTCAACATGACGGCCAGCCCAACGCCCATCTACACGCGCTACGTGATCGCCGATGCCGAGCGCCTGCACTACCGGACCTCGCCGGCAGCGCATCAGCGCCGCACCGTCTACCAGAACCGCGACATCGAGCGTCTGTTCACCGGGCTGTCGGTCAGCGAAAGCTTCCTGCTCCAGCACAAGGTGAGGGAAGTGCTCCTCCGGAAGAAGGCAACGCCCGCGCCGAAAGGGTAGTGGTCAGGATGGCCATTGGATTCGACCTCGCCGAGGAACACCGGCTGCTCGAACAGGCGGTGCGCGAGTGGGGCGCGCGGCATGTTGCGCCGCGCATCGGCGAGCTCGATCGGCAGCATCGCTTCGACACCGGCATCCTGCCGCAGATGGCCGAGCTCGGGCTGCTCGGCATCAGCGTGCCCCAGGAATATGGCGGCGCGGGCATGGACTACATCAGCCTCGGCCTGGCGAGCGAAGAGCTGGAGTACGTCGACACGTCGCTGCGCGTCATCCTCTCGGTGCACGTCGGGCTGAACAGCCTGTCCCTGCTGACGTGGGGCACCGAAGACCAGAAGCAGCGGTATCTGGTGCCTCAGGCGCAAGGCAGGGCGATAGCGACCTTCGCGCTCACCGAGCCGGCCGCCGGCAGTGACGCGCGCGGCATCCAGACGACGGCAGAGCGCCGGGGGGATCGTTACGTGCTGTCGGGCGAGAAGATGTGGATCTCGCTCGCTGACGTCGCCGACAACTTCCTCGTCATTGCCTGGAGCGATCCCGGGAAGAAGCGGGCGAAGGACCCGAGCGGCCTGAGCGCGTTCATCGTCGAGCGCGGCTTCAAGGGTTTCTCGAGCGGCACCCTCACCCACAAGTGGGGCATCCTTGCCGGCAACACCGGCTTCTTCAAGATGGACGAGGTCGAGGTGCCGGTCGCGAACCTGCTCGGTCGCGAGGGCGAAGGCTTCAAGATCGCGATGTTCGCGCTCGATCAGGGACGCTACACCGTGGCGGCCGGGGCGACGGGACTCATCCGCGCGTGCCGCGACGCCAGCGTGGCGTACGCGCGGCAGCGGCACGCGTTCGGCGTGGAGATCGGGCAGCATCAGCTCGTAAAGGAGATGCTCGCTCGCATGGAGGCCGACTACCAGCAGTCGCGACTGCTGTGGCTGCGCGCCGGGTGGATGAAGAACGAAGGCCGCCGCAACACGAAGGAGACGAGCCTGGCCAAATGGATGGCGACGGTCGCGTCCGAGCGTGCGGCGAGTGATGCCGTCCAGATTCACGGCGCCAACGGCTACTCCGACGAGTATCCGGTCGGGAGGTTCTACCGCAACTGCAAGGGAGCCGTGATCTACGAGGGCACGCGCGAGATACACGCGTTGATGCAGGCTGATTATCTGCTCGGCTATCGAGCCGACAAGCCGACGCGCCTCGAACTGCCGCCCTGGCGGCCGCACACGTCCCACGCGTGACGCCTCGCCGCGTCGTCCTTGTTCCCCGACAATCACTGCCGCTCCCAGGTGCGCGCCTGACCGAGTGAACCGGAACCTGCTCGCCATCGCCGGCGCCTGCTTCATCGGCTTCGCGGGGTTCACGCTCGTGATGCCGTTCCTCCCGCTGTATTTCGCGCAGCTGGGGATGCAGGACCCCGCGGAGATCGCGTTGTGGTCGGGGCTGAGCCTCGGGGTGACTCCCGGCATGACGGCACTCCTCGCGCCGTTGTGGGGCAGGGTCGCCGACCGCTACGGCAACAAGTTCCTCGTGCTGCGTTCCCTCGCCTGCTTCGTGGTGACGATGGTGCTCTTCGGTCTCGTCACTCGCCCGTGGCACGTGTTCGCGCTGCGTGTGCTGCAGGGGTTCTTCGCCGGATACGGCGCCCTCGCCGTGGCGATGGCGGCACAGGCCGCACCGCGTGATCGCATGGCAAGCGCGATAGGCACCGTGCAGACCGCGCAGCGGCTCGGCCCGGCACTGGGACCGGCCATCGGCGGCGTGCTGGCCGTGGCCATCGGCATCCGTGCATCGTTCTTCGTGTCGTCGCTGTTCTACGCGGGGGCGTTCGTACTCGTGTGGCGATGGTTCCACGAGGCACGGCCGCAGCGTGCCGCACCTTCGGCGGCTCGCGAGGGCACGCGTCTCGCCTTTGCCAGCGGCGTCGCCCTGCAGCAGTTCGTCCTGCTGATGGGCGTCATCTTCGGCCTGCAACTCGTCGATCGCAGTTTCGGTCCAGTGCTGCCGCTGTACCTGGCGCAACTGGGCGTCCCGACGGAGCGCATCGCTCTGGTCGCCGGCGGACTGTTCTCGGCAGGCGCGTGCGCCGGCGCGGCCGGGAACCTGGCGACGCAACGCCTGTTGCAGTGGTCGGCGCCGCGCGCACTCCTGCGATTCACCGCACTTGCGGCTGCCGCCGGTCTGATGCCCTTCGTGTTCGGCTCGTCGGTAGGGATGCTGCTGGCCGCCACGATCCTCTTCGGCTTCGCCATCGGCGTGGCGATGACGGCGTCGTTCACGGCCGCAGGGCACGTCGTGCCCGAGGAGTCCCGGTCTACGGGATTCGGGTTGCTGACGAGCGCGTCCCTCGTCGGTCTGGCGCTCAGTCCGATCGCCGCCGGAGTCCTTGCCCGCATCTCGATCCGCAGCGTCTTCATCGTCGGCGTGATCACGATGGCGGTGGTGTCGGCCATGGTCAGCTACGTGCTGCGCGAGCGCGTGGACCGAGCCCAGTACCCGGCGGTGGAGGAGACGTGAGCACCACGCCGGCGATGCGGTTTCTTCGCGCCGCGGGCGTGCCGGTCGAAGTGCATCCGTACCGGTACGAAGCCCGTGGCGGCACGCGCGTCTCCGCCCGCGAGCTCGGCGTCCAGGAGCACGCCGTGATCAAGACGCTCGTCCTGCAGGACGATACCGGCCGCTTGCTGCTGATGCTGATGCATGGCGATCGTGAGGTGTCGCTGAAGGCGCTGGCCCGGACGCTCGACGCCAGGCGAATCACCCCGGCGGCGGCGGCCGCCGCGCGTCGTGCGACGGGCTACGAGTTCGGCGGCACCTCGCCGTTCGGAACGCGTCAGCCGCTGGCGACATATGTGGAGCGGAGCATCCTCGCGCTGCCGCGCATCTACATCAACGGCGGGGCGCGCGGGTTGCTGGTCAGCTTGTCGCCTCAGGTGCTCACGGACGTGCTCGGCGCCGAGCCCGTCGAGGTGGCGATCGCACCCGAATCGAGGTGCTAACATGCCTTTCGTGACCGATTCTCCCGAAGCCGGGCGACCCGCACCAGCGACCGAGCGCGCGGCGCTCGTGGGGCTGATCACGGGGCCGATGCGGCGGACGCACGTGGAGGACGCGCTCGAAGAGCTGGCGGGTCTGGCGGAGGCCGCTGACGTGACGCCGGCCCTGCGCTTCACCCAGGAGCGCGACCGTCCCGACTCCGGCACGCTCATCGGTTCGGGCAAGCTGGACTTGCTGAAGGCGGCCTGCGACGAGGCCGATCTGTCGCTCGTGATCTTCGACAACGAGTTGACGCCCGCGCAGTTGCGCAACATCGAGAACGTGCTGCAGCGCCGGGTGATCGACCGCACCCAGCTGATCCTCGACATCTTCGCGCGGCGTGCCCGCACCCGCGAGGGCAAGCTGCAGGTGGAACTGGCGCAGTTGCGGTATTTGCTGCCGCGCCTTGTCGGCGCCTCGGCTGCGCTGTCGCGCCTCGGTGGCGGGATCGGCACGCGTGGTCCTGGCGAGACGAAGCTCGAGACCGATCGCCGGCGCATCCGCCTCCGCATCAAGTCGCTCGGCGACAGCCTGTCCGAAGTGCGTCGGCGGCGCGGGCAGCTGCGCGACCGGCGGCGCCGCACGGATCTGCCGACGGTCGCACTCGTCGGGTACACGAACGCGGGCAAGACCACGCTGTTCAACCGGCTCACCGACGACACCGCGGTGGCCTCCGACGCGCTGTTCGTCACGCTCGATCCACTCACACGCGAGGTCCGGCTGCCCAACCGGCAGAAGGCGGTGCTCTCGGACACGGTCGGGTTCATCGATCGCCTGCCGCACACGCTGGTCGCCGCGTTCCGCGCCACGCTCGAAGAGGTTGCCGACGCCGACCTCCTGCTGCACGTCGTCGATGCGTCGATCGAGGACTACGAGCGGCACATGCAGGCTGTCGAACGCGTGCTCGGTGAGGTGGATGCCTCGGCAGTGCCCACGCTGCTGGTTTTCAACAAGGTGGACCGGCTCGATGCGGGTGCGCGCGAGCACTTGCGCCAGGCGTACGACGGCTCGCTGCAGATTTCAGCCGTCTCCGGCGAAGGCGTGGAGACGCTGCTGGGCGAGCTGGCGCGGGCCCTGGCGCTCGACACGCGGCGCGTGACGCTCTCATTCGATCAGGGACGGGCAGAGGACCGCGAGGCCATCGAGCGGCTCTACCGCGTGGCACGCGTGCTGAGTCACGATGCCGACGGGGACCGCGTGAGCATCGAGGCCGAAGTGCCGCGCCGCCTGATGCAACGGCTGCAGGAGGGACTCTCGCTGTGAGGCGGTGTGTGCGCCGCTGGTCGCTGGCGACCGTGATCCTGCTCTCCACCGTGGCTGGTTGCGCTCGCACCGTGCCGCCGCCGGTCGTGGCACCCGGGGCCGAACGCTTCCCCGACTACCTCAAGCCGACGCTGCCCCCGGATCTCGCGCAGCTGGCCCGCCCTGCGCAGCAGCACGAACGCGCGTGGCTGGAGTTGCAGTCCGGCAACCCGCGCGCGGCCGAGCGGACGCTCACCGACCTGCTTCGACGCACGCCTGCCTTCTTCCCGTCCCATGCGGCGCTGGGCTACGTCAGGTTGTCGCAGGCCCACCACGCCGAGGCGCTGCAGTCGTTCGATCGGGCATTGGCCGCGCGGCCAGGGTACGCGCCGGCGCTGTTCGGTCGGGCGGAAGCGCTCGTGGAGTTGGGCCGCGAAGGCGAGGCATTCGAGGCGTATCAGGCCGTGCTCGAGCGTGAACCGGGTCACGTCATCGCTGGACGGCGCGTCGAGGTGCTCCGGTTCCGTGCCGTGCAGAGCGACGTCGCCGACGCGCAGTCCGCATTGGCGGCCAACCGACTGGACGAGGCACGCGAGCATTACGAACGTGCCCTCAAGGCCTCGCCCGAGAGCGCATTCCTGCACCGCGACCTCGCCGCGGTCGAGCACCGCCTGGGCCGTGTCGAGCGCGCGCGGATACTCCTGGACCGTGCCCTCGCACTGGACCCGCAGGACGCGCGTGCACACGCGCTCCGTGGGGAGTTGCTCGAGGCTGCAGGCGAGAGCGAGCCGGCCCTGGCGGCCTACCGCCGGGCGCTCGATCTCGATCCGGCCTTCCCGCATCTGGCGGCCCGCATCGCCGCGATCGAGACCGGGCTCGAGGAGGCCGCACTGCCCGCAGAGTTCAAGGCCATCGAGACGAGCCCGCGGGTGACGCGCGGCGACGTTGCCGCCCTGCTCGCGCGGCGTCTGCACCCGGTGTTGCAGGCTGCGGGGAAAGGCACCGTCCTGATCACCGACAGCCGTCGTCACTGGGCGCAGCAGGCGATCCTGCTTGCGGCACGGGCGGGCGCGATGGAGGTGTATCCCAACCACACCTTCCAGCCGCTGGCGGGCATGACGCGTGGTGACTTCGCGGGCATGGTCAACCGCGTGCTCACGCTGCTGGCCGCTCGCGCGCCTCAGCAATCGCTTTCCTGGCGCGACGCGCGGCTGACGTTTGCCGACGTCCGGAGCGGCCACACGCTCTACGTGCCCATTTCGCGCGCCGTGTCGAGCGGGGTGATGCAACCGATAGAGGGGCAGACCTTCGGCATCAGCCATCCCATGACAGGCGCCGAGGCGCTCCAGTCGGTCGATCGGCTGGCGCAACTGGCTGAGCAGGCGGGCGTGCTCGTCGGCGGACCGCCGGGTGGCTCCCGGCGATGACCGTGCGTGTCCGGGCGGGCGTCCCGTGCTGACGTTCGCCAACCAGCTCACGCTGCTGCGGATGCTGCTGATCCCCGTGTTCGCGATTCTGCTCGTCTACGGGTACATGGGTGGGGCGCTTGCCGTGCTGCTCGTCGCCGCGGCAACGGACATGCTCGACGGGTACTTCGCGCGGCGATCGGGTCCGACGACGCTTGGGGCGTGGCTCGATCCGACTGCCGACAAGCTGCTCGTGCTGACGATGTTCGTGGTGCTGACGCTGCCGCTGCCGCACCTGATGCACCGCATGCCGCTGTGGCTCACGGTGGTCATCGTGAGCCGCGACCTCGGCATCGTGCTGACAGTCGCGATCGTGAACCTCGCGCTGGGCCCGCGCACCTTCTACCCGTCGATCTGGGGCAAGCTCGCCACGGCCACGTTCGTCGCGACGGGCGTCGTGACGTTGCTGTTCAACTGGCTGGCCATGCCGTCGCCGGTGCCGTCGCTGTTCTTCGTGGGATCGCTGACCATCGCGATCTTCAGCGCGCTGCACTACCTGCTGACGGCGCAGCGCCCGCACACGAGACCTGCCGCCTAGCGCGTCTCAGCGCCCACACTGCCCGTCAGGCGAGGACCTTGGTCCGGAAGTACTCGATCGTCTTGGTGAGTCCCTCTTCCAGCGACACCTTCGGCTCCCAGCCGAGGAGCGTTCGCGCCCGCGTGATGTCCGGACGGCGGACCTTGGGATCGTCCTCGGGCAGTGGCTCGTAGACCAGGCGGCTCGATGACCCCGTCATGCCGATGATCGTCTCGGCAATCTGCTTGATGGTGAGTTCGTGGGGGTTGCCGATGTTGACCGGGTCGTTCACGTCCGACTCGAGAAGGCGGATGATGCCGTCCACCAGGTCGGTGACGTAGCAGAAGCTGCGCGTCTGCGACCCGTCGCCGAAGATCGTGACGTCCTCGTTGCGCAGGGCCTGGCTCATGAAGGCCGGCACTGCACGACCGTCGTGCACGCGCATGCGAGGTCCGTACGTGTTGAAGATCCGCACGATCTTCGTGTCCACCCCGTGGTACCGGTGGTACGCCATGGTCATCGCCTCGGCGAAGCGCTTCGCTTCGTCGTACACGCCGCGCGGGCCGACCGGGTTCACGTTGCCCCAGTACGTCTCCTTCTGGGGGTGTTCGAGCGGGTCACCGTAGACCTCGGAGGTCGAGGCGATGACGAAGCGCGCCTTCTTCTCCTTGGCCAGGCCAAGCGCCTTGTGCGTGCCGAGCGCGCCCACCTTGAGCGTCGGGATGGGCAGTTCGAGATAGTCGATGGGACTCGCCGGGCTCGCCCAGTGCAGCACCGCGTCGACCGGCCCGTCGATGTAGATGTAGTTGGTGACGTCGTGCTTGATGAACGTGAAATCGCGGTTGGCCAGATGCGCGATGTTGGCGACGTCGCCCGTCAGGAGGTTGTCGACGCCCACCACGCTGTGGCCACGGTCGAGCAGGGTCTCGGCGAGGTGGGAGCCGATGAAGCCGGCGGCTCCGGTGATTACGACGCGGGGCATGCGGTGAGCCTCAGTAGGCGTGCTTGTGGAAGAACCCCTTGACCACGGTCAGCCACATGATCTTGAGGTCCAGCATCAACGACCAGTTCTCGATGTAGTACAGGTCGTATTCGATGCGCTTCTCGATGGACGTGTTGCCGCGCCAGCCGTTGACTTGCGCCCAGCCGGTGAGGCCGGCGCGGACCTTGTGGCGGAGCATGTACTGCGGGATGCGCTGCTTGAACTGGTCGACGAAGAACGGGCGCTCCGGGCGCGGGCCGACGAGCGACATGTCGCCGCGGAGCACGTTCCAGAGCTGCGGCAGTTCGTCCAGGTTGCTGCGCCGCAGGAACTGGCCGATCGGCGTGCAGCGGGGGTCGTCCTCGATGGCCCACACCGGACCGGAGTCGCGCTCGGCACCGTCGTACATCGAGCGGAACTTCCAGACGTAGAACGGCTTGCCGTCCAGGCCCATGCGCTCCTGCCGGAACAGCGCCCGCCCCGGCGACGTGAGGCGGATCACGAGCGTCAGGACGGCCAGCGGGATGGCCAGCACGAGGAGGCTCGCCGACGCGAGCACCACGTCCATCGTGCGCTTCAGCACGGCATTGAGCCCGCGCAGCGGCACGTCGTGGATGTTGATGATCGGCAGACCGTCGAGATCCTCGAGACGCGCCCGCAGGGAGATGATCTGCAGCAGGTCCGGTACGACGCGGATGTCGACGATCTCGCGGTTGGCGTTCTCGACCAACGCCAGCATCTTCACGTGTTCGTCGAGCGGCAGCGCGATGTACAGGTGGTCGATCTTCTCGCGTTGCAGAATCTCGGGCGTCTCCTCGAGCGTGCCGAGCAGCGGCAGGCCGCGATAGCCGAGGTGACCCCCCGCCTCGGCCTTGTCGTCGACGAACCCGACGACCTTCAGGCCCAGTTCGCGGTGCTCGAGGATGCGGTCCACCACCAGCCGACCGAGATCGCCGGCCCCGGCGACCAGGACGCGCTTCAGGCCGATGCCCGCCCGCCACCGCCGCTCCATCCAGTCGCGGACGGCCACGCGCGTCGCGAACGTCAGGGCGACGTTCAGGAACAGGAAGAGCCCCCAGACGAGCTGGCTGACCTCGAAGGCGCCGCGGTCCTTCAACTCGTCCGGCACGTAGTAGGTCTGGACGTACAGCGTGCTCACCACGCCGAGCACGACCGCCAGGACGCTTCCGACGAGGACGCCGAAGAAGTCGTCGATGCGCGATCGCCCGCGCCGCAGCCGGTAGACACCGTGCAGGTGGAAGGCGACCGGCACCAGCACGCCGACGATCGGCGCGATCCAGAGGTACTGCTCGAAGGGCGGGTAGCCCTTGGTGACGGCAATGAGGCCCGAGTGAAAGCGGAGGCCGTACGCGAGCAGGAAGGCGGCGATACTGGCCGTCGCGTCCGCCGCGACGTGCAGCGCCACGAACAGGCGGTTGTAGCGCCTTACCATCGCACCGCCTCGGGGGCGGCCTGGGTCACGTCGAGAATGGCGTCTGTCAGTTGCTGCACGAATCGCTCGGTCGAAAACCTCTCGGCCTGCTCGCGGCAGGCCATCGGGGACGGCGGTTGGTCGAGCACCCGCCGGATTCCTGCCGCAAAAGCGGTCACGCCTTCTCCGGTGAGCGCGCCAGTCACACCGTCCACGACGGTCTCGGTGGCGCCGCCGCGTCCGAGTGCGACAACCGGCGTGCCGCACGCCTGAGCTTCCAGCGGCACGATGCCGAAGTCTTCCTCGCCGGGTAACAAAACGACTGACGCGCGGCGGTACAACTCCCGCACGTCGCCGTCCGGGAGAACCCCGAGAAACTCGACGCCGGCACCACCAAGGCGGCCCAGGGCGCGGGCTTCCGGCCCCTGACCGACGATTCGCAATGGCACACCGGCAGCGCGGCATGCGGCAACCGCGACGTCGACCCGCTTGTACGGCACGAGAGCAGACACCATGAGCGCGAACGGTTCGCGCCGAGCTTCGCCCGGCGTGAAGTAGATCGTGTCCACGGGAGGGTACACCACGGCCGACCGTCGATTATAGTATCGGCTGATCCGCCGCGCAACATACTGGGAAATCGCCACATACCGGTCAGGGCGCACGCTCGTGCGCTGATCCCACCGCGCGAAGCGGTCGAGCAGTCGCCGCATCACGGCCGACTTCGCCCTCCCCACGCGTTCGGGTCCGAAGTACGCGTCGAACTGGTCCCACGCGTACCGCACGGGAGTGAAGCAATAGCAGAGGTGCCGGACACCCGGCCGCGTCGGGACGGATTTCGCCGCGCAATGACTCGTCGAGATGACGATGTCGGGGGCGCCGACGTCGAGCCGGTCGATGGCCAGCGGATAGAGCGGCAGCAGGTGCCGGTAGAACCGGGCGATCCCCGGGATCTGCTGCAGGAACGTCGTCTGGGGCCGGTGACGCTCGATGGCCGGCGAGACGCTGCCGGGGATGTGCAGGAGGGTGTGCAGCGACGCGTCGGGAAACAGGTCGCAGAGCACCTCGAGCACCCGTTCCCCGCCGCGCATGCCGGTCAGCCAGTCGTGCACGAGCGCCACGCGGATGCCGGCCAGAGACCCGCGCGGCGTGAGCACGCTGGTCGGAGACGTGCGCTCCCCGAACGGGCTCGCTCCGGCGTGCGGCGGAGGGACAGGGGGGCTGGTCACCGTCCCGATGCCGTCTCGCGATAGATCCGCAGGATCGTCTCGGCCGTGCGGGTCCAGGAGTAATGACTCGCGCGCGCCAGCCCCCGTTCGCGCATCTGCGCGCGCAGCGCCGGGTCGACCAGCGCCCTGCGCAAGCCGTGTGCGATGGCAGTGGGCTCGCGCGGATCGACGAGGATGGCCGCGTCACCGACGACTTCCGGCAGCGACGACACGTTCGACGTGACGACCGGCGTACCGCTGGCCATGGCCTCGAGCGGCGGCAACCCGAAGCCTTCGTACAGCGACGGGAAGGCGAACACGGTCGCCAGCCTGTACAGGGCGGCCAACGTGTCGCCGCCGACGTACCCGAGGAAGCGGACGTGCTTGTGCAGCTTGCCCTCGTGCA
>JAEZCY010000174.1 GCA_023429845.1 Acidobacteriota bacterium | reverse complement strand
ACCGGTCGAGTCGCCCCCGAGCCGGTAGGGGCGCCTCCCGGAGGCGTCCATCTCCGCCCCTGCCGACTCCCGACTCTCGACTCCCGAACTCCGAGCCCCGAGTCCCGAGTCCCGAGCCCCGAGCCTCGAAGCCCGAATCCCGAGTCTCGAGTCCCGAGTCCCGAGCCCCGCTCCCCCTCGTGTAGCATGTCGGCACCGACGAGGTGCCTGCCATGAACTCCATCCGACGACTCGCGCCGGCGCTGCTGGCGCTGCTGCTGGCGTGCCTGCCTTCCGCGGCCGACGCGAAGACCCTGATCCACGCCGGGCGCCTCATCGACGGCCGCGCCGACACCGCGCGCACGGCGGTCACCGTGGTGGTCGACGGCGACCGCATCGCGGCGATCAGCGAGGGCTACCTGCCGGCCGCGGCCGGCGACACGGTCATCGACCTGAAGAACGCCACGCTCCTGCCCGGGTTGATGGACATGCACGTCCACATCACGGGCGAGCAGTCGCCGACGAGCTACACCGAGGGCTTCTTCATGAATCCGGCCGACGAGGCCTTGCGGGCCACCGTCTACGCGCGGCGCACGCTGATGGCCGGATTCACGACCGTGCGCGATCTCGGTGCGGGCCAGAAGTTGAACCAGGCGTTGCGCGACGCCGCGGCCAAGGGCTGGATCGCCGCGCCCCGCATCGTCGCCGCCGGTTCGGTGAGCACCACGGGCGGCCATGGCGACCCGACCAACGGCCTCGCCATGGAACTGCAGGATCTCCTCGCGCCGCGCACGGTGCTCGCCAACGGGCCCGACGGCATGCGCGCCGCGGTGCGACAGCGGTACAAGGACGGCGCCGACCTGATAAAGATCGCGGCAACCGGCGGCGTCCTGAGCCTCGCCAGAAGCGGGCAGGCGCCGCTCTTCACCGAAGATGAACTCGCGGCCGTCGTGGAGACCGCTCGCGACTACGGCATGAAGGTGGCCGCGCACGCCCACGGCACCGAGGGCATGCTGCGGGCGGTTCGCGCCGGTGTGCACTCGATCGAACACGGCACCTACATGACCGACGAGGTCATGGCGGCGATGAAGGAGAAGGGCACGTGGTACGTGCCGACCGTGAGCGCCGGGCGGTTCGTGGCCGACAAGGCCAAGATCGACGGGTACTTCCCGGACGTGGTGCGTCCGAAGGCCGCGGCCATCGGTCCGCAGATTCAGGACACGCTGGCGCGAGCGTGGAAAGCAGGCGTGAAGATCGCGTTCGGCACCGATCAGGGCGTGGCGCCGCACGGCGAGAACGGGCGCGAGTTCGTGTACATGGTGGAGGCGGGCATGCCGGCGATGGCCGCCATCAAGGCCGCGACGGTGCTGGCGGCGCAGGTGATTGGCATGGAGCAGGAACTCGGCACGATCGAGGCCGGCAAGCAGGCCGACCTCGTGGCCGTGCCCGGCGATCCCCTGTCGGACATCGAGCAGATGACGCGCGTGCGCTTCGTGATGAAGGGCGGCGTCGTGCACAGGCACGACACGGGCAACGGGGTCGTCGCAACGAGGTAGGATCGGCCGCATCGTGATCATCGACCGTCGAGCCTTCCTCGCCGCAGCGGCCGCCGTCGCGGCGACCCCTCTCAATGGCTCCGGTGCTACCGCCTGGCGTGCGGGTGTCGCCACCGTGGACATCACCCCGCGGGCGCCGCTCTGGATGGCCGGCTATGCGGCGCGCACAGAGCCGGCTCGAGGGACGGCTCAGCCACTGCACGCGAAGGCGCTCGCGCTCGAGGACGAGCGGGCACAGCGACTCGTTGTCGTGACGCTGGACCTGCTCGGCGTCACCGCCGGCATGTCGGAGCGCATCGGCGCGGCCGTCGCACAGCAGCACGGCGTGCCTCGCGAGCGGCTGCTGCTGGCGGCAAGCCACACGCACAGCGGACCGGTCGTGGACGCGCAATTGCTCGTCGCCTACGACGTCACGCCGCAGCAGATTGCCGACATCGAGGCGTACACCCGTTCCCTCGAGGCCCAGGTCATCGATCTGGTTGGGGCCGCGCTGAAGGCGCTCGCGCCGGCGACGCTGCACGCCGGGCACACGACCACGGGCTTTGCTGCGAACAGGCGTCTGCAGTATTCGCCTGACGGCCCCGTGGACCGGCGTGTGCCGATGCTGCGGGTGGACGTCGCCGGCACGCCGCGCGCGGTGCTCTTCAGCTACGCATGCCACAACACGACGCTGCCGGCGAGCCATGTCGAGTGGCACGGCGACTACGCGGGTGTGGCGCAGGCCGCCATCGAGGCCGCCCATCCCGGGCTCACCGCATTGTTCATGACCGGTTGCGGGGCCGACGCCAACCCCACGCCGAGGGGCACACGGGAGCTCGTCGACGCGCACGGGCAGGCGCTCGCCGCGGCGGTCCGCGAGGCGCTCCCCAGCCTGACGCCGGTGACCGGGCAGACGCGCGCGGCCATGGCGTGGCCCGAACTGCCCTTCGAGAAGACGCTGAGCCCCGGCGAGTGGAAGAAGCGATTCGGACTCGAGGATCCGTACGTGGCACGTCACGCGCGGATGATGGCGGCGATCGAGGCAAGGGAGGGGCGGCTGCCCGCGTCGCAGAAGATCCCGCTGCAGGTCTGGCGGTTCGGCGAGGACCTGACGATGGTCGCGCTGGGCGGCGAAGTGGTCGTCGACTACGCGATCCGGCTGCGCCGCGACCATCCGGAGGCCAACGTGTGGCCGGTGGGGTATGCCAACGACGTGTTCGGATACGTGCCGAGCCGCCGGGTGCTGGACGAAGGTGGATACGAAGGGGGCGGCGCGCTGTTGTACTACGGCCGACCCGGGCCGTTCGACGCAACGGTGGAGGAGCGCATCTTCACGGAGATCGCGCGTCTGATGAGGAGCACACGATGACCATCGACCGTTCCCGCCGCAGGTTTCTCGGCACCGTCGCCGCCGGCGGCGCGTCGCTGGTGGCTGCGCGTCAGGCCGCTGCAGCGCCGAGGCCGACGACCGCGCACGTCGCGCCAGCGGCTTCCGCCAGGCCGGCCGTGCTCGGCGGCGTCCCGGTACGCACGCGGGCGTTCCCGAGTTGGCCCGTCCACGACACGCGAGAGCAGCAGGCACTCGCGTCCGTCCTCGACAGCGGCAAGTGGGGCCGCGGGACCGGAGGGCAGGTCGAGGCGTTCGAGAAGGCATTCGCCTCGCTCACGGGCGCGGCGCACTGCCTCGCCACCGCCAACGGCACCTCCGCGCTGCTCACCGCGGTCAACGCGATGGGCATCGGTCCGGGTGACGAAGTCATCGTGCCGCCGTACACGTTCGTCGCCACGGTCAACGTGATCATCGCGCGGCACGCGCTACCGGTGTTCGTCGACAGCGACATCGACACGTTCCAGATCGATGCCACACGGATCGCCGGCGCGATCACCGGCCGCACGCGGTTGATCCTTCCGGTACACCTCGGCGGGTCGGTTGCCGACATGGACACGATCATGGCCGCAGCATCGGCGCGCAATGTCCCGGTGCTGGAGGACGCGTGCCAGTCGCACCTGGCCGAGTGGAAGGGACGCCACGTAGGCTCGATCGGCACCGCCGGCTGCTTCTCGTTCCAGGCGAGCAAGAACTTCAACAGCGGCGAGGGAGGCGCCATCACCACGAGCAACCGCGAGCTCGTGGAGAAGGCGTATGCGTTCCAGAACAACGGGCGTCCGCGGGAAGGTGCCGACTTCGCGTATGGCGCGGCGGCGCTGAACCTCCGGCTGACGGAGTTCCAGGGTGCGCTGCTGCTCGCGCAGATGTCGCGCGTCGAAGCGCAATCGAAACAGCGCGAATCCAACGCCGCGTACCTGACGCAGCAACTCGCGCAGATCCCCGGCATCACGCCGGCCCGGATGTATCCCGGCGTGACGCGCAACGCGTATCACCTGTACATGTTCCGGTACGATCCCGCCGGCTTTGCCGGGCTGTCGCGCGCCGCATTCCTGCGCGCCCTGCGCGCCGAAGGCGTGCCCGCCAGCAGCGGCTACACGCCCCTGAACAAGGAGCCCTTCCTCGCCAATACCTTCGCCACACCGGGGTATCAGCGCATTTATGGCCCCGCCGCGCTGAAGCAATGGCAGGAACGGAACCAGATGCCGCAGAACGATCGGCTCTGCGAAGAGGCCGTCTGGTTCACGCAGACGATGCTGCTCGGCCCGCGAGAGGACATGGATCACATCGTGGAAGCGGTCCGCAGAATCCGGCAGCACGCGAGCGACATCGTCCGACAGTCCGAGTGACGCCCGTGTGACTGCCGCAGGAGGCCACCGACCGTCGCGTCCGGCCGTCGCCGTCGAGTTCCGCGGCGTTTCGTTCCGTCATGGCGCCGGGCCGCCCGTGCTCGACGACGTGTCGCTCACGGTGGCGCCCGGTGAGGTCGTCGTGCTCCTCGGGCGCAGCGGCGCCGGCAAGTCCACGATGCTCCGGCTCGTCAACGGCATGCTGCTGCCCACGAGCGGCGAGGTGCTCGTGGATGGCCGCGACACGCGCGCCTGGGATTCGATCGCGCTGCGCCGGCGTATCGGGTACGTGCTCCAGGAGGGCGGGCTGTTTCCCCACATGCGCGTGGCCGACAACGTCGCCGTCGTGCCGCGCCTCGAGGGATGGCCTGCGGCGCGGACCGATGCTCGCGTGCGGGAGATGCTGGCCCTCGTCGATCTGCCCGCCGACTCCTTCGCGACGCGCTGGCCGGACGAACTGTCGGGAGGGCAGCGGCAGCGCGTCGGCGTGGCGCGGGCCCTTGCTGCCGATCCGCCCGTGTTGCTGATGGACGAACCGTTCGGGGCGCTCGACGCACTGACGCGTGCGGAACTGCAGCAGCAGACGGCGCGTCTCCAGCAGCGGCTGCGCAAGACCATCCTGCTCGTCACGCACGACATCGATGAAGCCCGCATTCTCGGCGACCGCCTCTGTATCGTCGAAGCGGGACGCGTGCAGGCCTGCGTGGACGTCGCCGCGTTCGACACCTCGGTGGACCCGGTCGTGACGGCGCTCCGGGAGGCCGGCCGCGCGCAACGGCCGCTGCCTGCGGGTCCGGCGCCGTGACCGCCTTGGCGGTGCTCGACTTCTGGCTTCAGCACCATGACGAGGTGCTCGGGCTGCTGCTGCAACACCTGCGGCTGGTCGGCGTGTCCACGCTGGCTGCCGCGCTGATCGGCATCGGCCTCGGCATCGCCGCTGCCCATCGGCCCCGGCTCGGCTCGCCGCTCGTCGTCGTCGCCAACGCCGTGCAGACGATCCCGAGCCTGGCGATGTTCGGCTTCCTGCTCCCGCTGCCGCTGCTCGGTGGCATCGGTTCGCGCACGGCGATCGTCGCCCTGACGCTGTATGGCGTGCTGCCGATCCTGCGGACGACGATCACCGGCATCACCGGCATCGATCGGTCCGTCAGGGAGGCCGGCGTCGCCCTCGGCATGACTCCGCGCCAGCTCCTCTGGCAGGTCGAACTGCCGCTGGCTGCGCCCAGCATCGTCGCGGGCGTGCGGATTGCGGCCGTCG
The DNA here is from genome assembly GCA_023429845.1 of Acidobacteriota bacterium. Classification (GTDB taxonomy): domain Bacteria; phylum Acidobacteriota; class Vicinamibacteria; order Vicinamibacterales; family Vicinamibacteraceae; genus Luteitalea. Next base: position 7,968 of record JAEZCY010000174.1, on the reverse strand, counting down.
TGGCCGTCGGGTCGGCGACGATTGCCGCGGCTGTCGGCGCCGGCGGTCTCGGCGAGTACATCTATCGCGGCTTGTCGATGGTTGACACGACGGTCATCCTCGCCGGTGCGCTGCCGGCGGCCCTGCTCGCGCTCGTCGTGGACGGATTGCTGTGGTTGGCCGAGCGGCAGGTGCGGCGGCGCCGGTCGCCGGGCATCGGTCGAGGGGTCGTCGTGGCGGGCGCGCTGCTGGTAGCCGGCGCCGCGGGCGCCTGGGCACTCACGGCCGCGCGCGGCGGCGGCGTCGTGGTCGTCGGCTCCAAGAACTTCGCCGAGCAGCTGATTCTCGGGGAGATCCTCGCCCAGGCCATCGAGCGCGACACGGACCTCCGTGTCGATCGGCGGTTGAACCTCGGCGGCACGTTGATCTGCGATCGCGCCCTGCTGGCTGGCGACATCGACGTCTACGTCGAGTACACGGGCACAGCCCTCACTGCGGTGTTCGACGAACGTCCCGGTTCGTCTCGCGACGCCGTGATGGTCACCGTTCGCGATCGCTACGCGCGCAGCGGCCGGACGATGCTGCAGCCGCTCGGCTTCGACAACACGTTCGCCATCCTCGTGCGCGGCCGGGATGCGCGCTCGCTGGCGTTGCGGACGATCGACGATGCAGTGCCGCAGGCGACGCGGTGGCAGGCGGCATTCGGGTACGAGTTCCTCGACAGGCCCGACGGCTACGCGGGGCTCGCCCGTGTGTATGGTTTGTCGCTGGCGGCGCCGCCGCGATCGATGGATCTGTCGCTGACCTATCGGGCGCTGGCAACAGGGCAGGTGGACCTGATTGCCGGTGACGCGACGTCCGGTCTGATCCGCGCGCTGGACCTCGTCCACCTCGAAGACACGCGCCGGTACTTCCCGCCGTACGACGCGGTGCCGGTTGCACGCACGGCAACGCTGTTGCGTCATCCGGGCGTGCGCCGCGCGATCGACGCTCTTGCCGGCAGAATCACCGTCGGGCACATGCGCGAGATGAACTATCGCGTCGAGGCGTTGCGGCAGCAGCCCGCTGCCGTGGCGCGCGACTTCCTTGCCGGCCGCATCGCGGCGCCCTGACACGGGTCGGCGCCACGGACGTGTGGTACAAGCGCACACGATGGTGTCCGCGGAAGAGAAGGCACCGGGCGCGTCACGGTTCCTGTTCGAGCTCGTGGGGCCGTATCGCGGCACGCTGGTGCTCGTGGCCCTGGCCATGGCCGTGCAGACCGCGGCCAGGCTCGCTTCGCCCTGGCCGCTGAAGGTGGTGCTGGACTCGGTGCTCGGCAGCGAGGCGCTGCCCGCCAACGTCGAGCGACTGATCGGCACGGCGGCGCCGCTCACGATCCTGAACGTGGCGGCAGCCGCGACCATCGCGTTCGCCCTCGTCGAGGCCGCGGCCGGCTATGCGAGCGCGTATTACACGGCAAGCGTCGGCCAATGGGTGGCGCACGATCTCCGCCAGTCGATCTACGCGCACCTCCAGCGGCTCTCGCTCTCGTTCTACGACCGCCGGCAGCTCGGGCCGCTGATCAGCACGATGACCGACGACGTGCGAGCGGTGCAGGACTTCACCTCGCAGTCGCTCGTGTCGATGGTGGTGGACGTCTTCACCATCGCCGGCGTGCTGGTGGTGATGCTGACGCTCAACTGGAACTTCACGCTCGTGGCGATGTCGGTGACGCCGCTGCTCGCGATCTTCGCGTATCGCCTGCGGCACCTGCTGAAGGCGTCCACGCACGACGTGCGTCGCCACCAGGGCGAACTCGTGTCCATCGTCCAGGAAGGCCTCACGTCGATCCGCGTGGTCAAGGCGTTCGCGCAGGGCAGGTTCGAGCAGCAGCGTCTGGACGCCAAGAGCCTGGAGAGCGTCGAAGCCGGGTTGCGCGCCCGTCGGCTGCGCGCGCTGCTGCCGTCCGTCGTCACGGTGCTCGTTGCCACCGGCACGGCCGCCGTGCTCTGGTTCGGTGCACGGCTCGTGCTCACGGGCGCCATGACCGCGGGCGGGCTCGTCGTCTTTCTCGCGTACCTGGCGCGGCTCTTCTCGCCCATCCAGTCGCTGGCGCGCACGACCACCACCGTCGCGCAGGCGTCGGTCGGACTCGAGCGGGTGCGGGAGGTGCTCGCGGCCGACGAGCGGCTGCCGCGCGCCCCTGAGCGACGGTCGCTCGGGCCCATCCGCGGCCGTGTCCAGTTCCGCGGCGTGTCGTTCGCCTACCAGCCTGGCCGTCCCGTGCTCTCGGACATCTCGTTGGTGGCCGAGCCCGGCCAGCGGGTGGGTCTGGTCGGTCGAAGCGGCAGCGGCAAGAGCACGCTCATGAGCCTGATCCCGCGCTTTTACGACGTCACGACGGGTCAGGTGCTCGTGGACGACGTGGACGTCCGGTCCGTCACCGCGCGCTCGCTGCGGCGGCAGATGGCCTTCGTACTGCAGGAATCGCAGCTGTTCGGCGCTCCCGTCTGGCAGAACATCGCGTACGGCAGGCCAGACGCCACCCGCGATCAGATCGAGGCGGCCGCATCCGCCGCGCACGCGCACGAGTTCATCGAGCGCCTCCCGGAGGGGTACGACACGATCGTCGGCACCGGCGGACATCCACTGTCCGGCGGGCAGCGGCAGCGGCTCGCGATCGCGCGGGCGATCGTCCGCGACGCGCCGATCGTGCTCCTCGACGAGCCGACGTCCGGGCTCGACGTGGAGTCCGAGCGGCTGGTGTTCGACGCGTTCGAGCATCTGCTCGCCGGTCGCACCGCCTTCGTCATCGCGCACCGTCTGGCGACGATCCGGCGCGCCGACCAGATCCTGGTGCTCGACGCGGGCCGCATCGTCGAGCGTGGCACGCACGAGGCGCTCGTCGCCGCGGGCGGGACGTATGCGGCGATGCTGCGCGAGCAGGGCTGACTCGCGGCACGGGGGCGTGGTACAAGCGCCGGGTGTCCCTCCCATTCAGATTCCGCATTCCATCGCTCCTGATCGTCCTGGCGTCTCTGGCCGGCACGCCGGCAACGGCTTCCGATACCTTCGTCGATCTCGCACGCGCGACGATCGTCGTGCGCCCCGACCCTCGTCCGGCTGGCGAGCGCGCCGCCGCCGACGTGCTACAGGAGGAACTGCAGGCCCGCCTCGGCGTCCGTCCGCCGATCGAGACGACGTGGCCCGCGTCGGCGCCGGTGGTCATCACCATCGCATCGAGCCTCCCGTCTGGCGCGGCGCTGCCGTGGCGTGAGGCCGGCGGTGGGGCGTTGCCGGCCTCGTCCGCCGCCGCACGCCGACCCGAGGGCTTCCACGTGAAGGTGGAGGCGCGTGGCCCGCAGACGGTGGTGTGGGTGCTCGGCGCAGATGGCCGCGGCGCGCTGTTCGGCGTGGGCGAGGTGCTGCGTGCGCTGCGATGGTCCCCCGGCGGTGGTGAGGCGCCGCGGTCCGGGCTCCCGGCCACGCTCGACGTCGCATCGTCGCCGGCGTATCCGATCCGCGGGCACCAACTCGGCTACCGGCAGCACTCGAACACCTACGATGCGTGGGACGAGGGGCGCTACGACCGTCACATCCGGGAGCTGGCGCTGTTTGGCGCCAACAGCATCGAGAACATTCCGCTGCAGGATCCGCGCGTCAGCCCGCACTTTCCGATCTCGCGTGAGGCGATGAACGTCGCCATCAGCCGCATCTGCGCGAAGTACGACCTCGACTACTGGATCTGGACGCCTGCGGACTTCGATCTCGCCGATGCAGGAGAGCGGACGCGCACGCTCGAAACGCTGGACGCGCTCTTTGCGAAGATGCCGCGCCTCGACGCCATCTTCGTCCCTGGTGGCGACCCTGGCCACAACGCGGCGCAGCTCGTGCTGCCCTACCTCCACGATCTCGCCGAGCGGGTGCGCAGGCACCATCCGCAGGCGAAGGTGTGGCTGTCGCTGCAATGGTTTCCGCAGGACCAGATCGACTGGATCTACTCGCAGGTCAACGCGTCCTACTGGCCATGGTTCGGTGGTCTCATCGCAGGGCCGAGCAGCCCGCCGCTGCTCGAGACCCGGGCCAGGCTCCACCCACGGTACCGGCTGCGCGACTACCCGGACATCACGCACACGGTGCGCGCGCAGTACGTCGTCCCCGACTGGGATCCCGCGTTCAACCTGACGCTCGGGCGCGAGCCGATCAACCCGCGCCCGGTGTTCTACGCCGGCCTCCACGATCGGATCGCCTCGCACACCGACGGTTTCATCAGCTACTCGGACGGCGTCAACGACGACGTGAACAAGGCCATCTGGAGTCGCAAGGCGTGGCAACCCTCGATGACCCCGCGCGAGATCCTCGTGCAGTACGCGCGGCTGTTCTTCGGCGAGCCCGTTGCGTCGCGCGCCGCCGACGGCCTGCTCGCCCTCGAGAAGAACTGGGAAGGCCCCCTCGAGACGAATGGCGCAGTGGACGGCACGCTCGCGGCCTGGCAGCAGATGGAGAACGAGGTGCCGGCGCTGAAGGGCAACTGGCGGTGGCAGCAAGCGCTGTTGCGCGCCTACTTCGACGCGTACACGCGGCACCGGCTGCTCCGCGAAACCGCACTCGAGGCGCGTGCGAACGAAGCGCTGCTCGAGGCGGGCCGCACGGGTGCCGCTGCCGCCATGGAGCGCGCCCGTGCGGTGCTCGCCGAGGCCGATGCGCCAGCGACGCACGACGCCTGGCGGGCGCGCATCGAGGACCTTGGCGCCGCGTTGTTCGCCTCGATCGGCATGCAGCTGGACACACCGCGCTACAAGGCGAGCGGCACCGAACGGGGCGCCGTGCTCGACTTCCTCCAGCACCCGCTCAACAACCGCTGGTGGCTCGAAGACGAGTTCGCGCGCGTGTCCGAGATGCAGGACGAAGCTGCACGCGTGTCGCGCCTCGAGGCGCTCGCCCGATGGGAGACGCCCGGGGACGGCAGCTTCTACGACGACGTGGGGAACATCGCGAAGTCGCCGCGTGTGCAGCGTGCTCGGGCGGCCGCGTCCGGCGGCGTGCAGCAGGGGCCCACGCCGCACTTCACGTGGGAGGACCAGGGCCGCAGCCGCAAGCGCCTGTCGTGGCAGGACAGCCTGCGCTGGCCCCTGGCCGTGGTCTACGAGCAGGTGGACCCCGACGCGTCCTACGTCGTCCGACTCAACGGCAACGGCGAGGCGCGGCTGCGCATCAACGGTGCGTCGGTGACGCCGCGCCGGTACGGCACCTCCTTCGGCGATTTCAAGGAGTACGTCGTGCCCGCCGAGGCGGTGAAGACGCGTCGGCTGATGCTGACGTTCGACGACATCGACGAGAGCGACAGGAACTGGCGGCAGCACTCGCGCCTGCACGAGGTATGGCTGCTGCGGCAGTGAGTTCTCACCCGCTTCTCACGCCAGGCCGGGCATACTGAACCAATGCCCGTTCTGCAGATCGTCACCGTCAGCACACGGCAGGGCCGCAAGGGCCCTGCCGTCGCTGCCTGGTTCGAACAACAGGCCCGCGCGCACGGGGCCTTCGACGTCGAGGTCGTGGACCTGGCGGCCATGGCCCTGCCGATCTTCGATGAACCGCAGCATCCACGGCTCCGCAAGTACCAGCACGCGCACACGAAGCAGTGGAGCGAGATCGTCGCACGGGGCGACGCGTACGTGTTCGTCACGCCCGAGTACAACCACGGCACACCGCCGAGCCTGCTCAACGCGCTCGACTACCTCGTGCACGAGTGGGCGTACAAGCCCGCCGGCTTCGTGAGCTACGGAGGCATCTCCGGAGGGCTTCGTGGAGTGCAGGCGCTCAAGCCCGTCCTCAGCAGCCTGAAGATGGTGCCCATCGTCGAAGCCGTCGTCATCCCGATGTTCGCCGCTCGTATCGACGGGGCGGGCACCTTCTCGCCAGAGGCAGGACTCGACGCGGCCGCCGTGACCATGCTGGACGAGATCGCACGGTGGGAGCGGGTGCTGCGCCAGCTGCGGGTTCCCCTGCCTTGAGCGAAATGCGCGATGGGGTGCCGCCGCGCCGGCGCATCGGTGTGCCTCTCGCGCTGAGCCTCGCCTGCGGAGCGCTGATGCTCGCCGGCTGGATCGGCGAGCGTTTCGCGGGGCTCCCGCATGCGTGGGCGGTGGCCTTCTACATCGCCGCCGGGACGTGCGGCGCGTGGGAACTCGCACGGAAGAACGTCGAGGTCGTGCGCTCGGGGCACTACCGGCCCGACATCGATCTCCTGATGCTGCTGGCGGCACTGGGTGCTGCGGCGCTCGGTGAGTGGGTCGAAGGCACGTTCCTCCTCTTCCTCTTCTCGCTCGCCAACGCGCTCGAGCAGTACGCGATGGGACGGGCGACCGGCGCCATCCGCGCACTCGGCGACCTCACGCCGCCGACGGCCCGCATCCTGACGAGCGACGGCCGCGACGAGGTGGTGCCGGTGGAGCAGGTTGCCCACGGCATCATCGTGCTGGTGCGTCCAGCCGAGCGCATTCCCGTGGACGGCATCGTGAGGGAAGGGCGGTCGGCCGTCGACCAGGCGCCGATCACGGGCGAGTCGGTCCCGGTGGACAAGGCGCCGGGTGATCAGGTGTTCGCGGGCACGGTGAACGGCGACGGCGCGCTGCAGATCGAGACGACCGGAGGCGCCGGTGAACGCACGCTCGACCGCATCATCGCCCTCGTCGCGGAGGCGCAGGCGAAGAAGGGGCACACCGAGCAGCTCACGGCGGGCTTCGAGCGCGTGTTCGTGCCGCTGGTGCTCGTGGGCGCGGCGCTGCTGATCGTCGTCCCGCCGCTGCTGGGCGCGTGGCCGTGGGAGACGAGCATCTACCGCGGCCTGGCCCTGCTCGTGGCGGCCTCGCCCTGCGCGCTGGCGCTCGGTACGCCCGCAGCCATCCTGTCGGGCATTGCGCAGGCAGCACGGCACGGCGTGCTCGTGAAGGGCGGCGCGCAACTCGAATCGCTCGGTGTCGTAAACGTGCTCGCGGTGGACAAGACGGGCACGCTGACCGTCGGGCGCCCGGAGGTCACCGACCTCGTGCCTATCGATGCCGACCCGACGACGCTGCTGCGAGTGGCTGCTGCCGTCGAACGACAGTCGCAGCACCCGCTTGCCGAGGCCGTCGTTCGGCGTGCCGACGCGGACGGGCTCGCGCTGCCGGACGCTGGCGCGCTCGAAAGCGTGACCGCGCGCGGCGTGCGGTCAATGGTGGACGGTGAGGTGGTCGAGATCGGCAGCCTTCGTATGTGGGCCGACGCAGCGGATGTCGTGCCGAGCCGCGTGCGCGACGCGGTCACCACCCTGGAGGCACAGGCGCGGAGCACGTTCGTCGTTCGGCATGGCACTCGCTGGCTTGGCGTCATCGGCGTGGCCGACACGCCGCGTCCGACGGCACGCGCGGCACTCGATGCCGTTCGACGAATGGGTGTGGCGCCCGTCGTCATGCTGACCGGCGACAACGAGCAGGTCGCCGCTGCGATTGGACGGCAGGTCGGCGTCGATCAGGTGCACGCGCAGTTGCTCCCCGACGAGAAGGCGGCAGCGATCGAGACGCTGCGGGCCGAGCACGGCGGCGTGGCGATGATCGGCGATGGCGTGAACGACGCGCCGGCGCTGGCGCGCGCCACGGTCGGCATCGCGATGGGAGCGGCGGGCACGGCCGCGGCGCTCGAGGCGGCCGACGTCGCGCTCATGAGCGACGACATCGCGCAGGTGCCATTCGCCATCGGCCTGGCGCGGCAGGCACGGCGCATCATCGTCCAGAACCTCGTCCTCGCGCTGGCTGTGATCGCCGTACTGATCGTCTCGACGACCTCCGGGATCATCGGCATCGGTCCCGCCGTCGTGTTGCACGAGGGCAGCACGCTCGTCGTCATTGCCAACGCCCTTCGCCTGCTCGCGTACCGCCTGGACCGGTAGACCCGCTCGCCCGCCGGCAAGGCCCGGCGGCTACATGCGGGCGATACGTAGCCCGTGCGGCTGCACCTGGAGATAGG
>JAEZCY010000168.1 GCA_023429845.1 Acidobacteriota bacterium | reverse complement strand
CCCTGCCGGTGGTCGTGGGTCGCCGTCCGTACCCCCGGGGAGTGCAGGGCGAGACGGGCGCGGCCGTGTATGGGCGCGGATCCACGCTTCACGTCGCCCCCGCCTCGCCGCTCGCGGCAGCCGGGCTGCACACCGGCGACATCGTCGAAGCCGTCAACGGTCGCGCGGTCGGCCCGGAGGACCTCGAACGGATGCTTCGCCGTGGCCGCGGCCTCCTGCTCACCGTCGTGCGGGACGGCGAGCGGCGGTTCGTCGTGCTCCCGACGGCGGCCGCGGGGGCGGCAGGCGCGTGAGGCGCGGCACGTCGCGCGAGCGCTGGGCACGTCTGCGGGAGAGCGTCGTCCGTACCTGGGCGCCTTCCCTGTTCCGCGAGGAGAACACCATCCTCCTGGCGGCCATCCTCGTCGGCGTGCTCGCCGGACTCGGGTCGGCGGCCTTCATGTACAGCCTGTCGTTCGTGCATCGCGTGTTCTTCGTGATGCTGCCCGAGGCGGTGCCCTGGATGGGTCCGTCCGTGCTGATGTTCCTGCCGGCCATCGGCGGGCTGCTGGTGGGGCCCTTCATCGCGCGATTCGCGCCCGAGGCGCGCGGGCACGGCGTCCCGGAAGTGATGACGGCCGTCGCGACACGCGGTGGACGCATCCTGGGGCGCGTGGCGATCGTGAAGATCATCGCCTCGGCCGTCAGCATCGGATCGGGCGGGTCGGCGGGGCAGGAAGGCCCGATGGTGCAGATTGGCGCGGCAGCGGCGTCGGCGGCGGGGCAGCGGCTCGGCATCGCGGCCCGGCACATGCGGACGTTCGTGGCCTGCGGTGCGGCCGGCGGTCTCGCCGCCGTGTTCAACGCCCCGATCGGTGGTGCCATCTTCGCGCTGGAGGTCATCACGGGCGAACTCACGCCCGCGTTCGGCGCGGTGATCCTCGCGTCGGTGAGTGCGACGGTCGTGTCGCGCAGTCTGTTCGGCAACTTCCCGTCGTTCGTGGTGCCGCGCTACGACCTGGTCAGCAACGGCGAACTGCTGGCGTACGTCGCGCTCGGCGTGCTGACGGGCATGGCATCGGTGGCGTTCATCCGCATGCTCTATGCGTTCGAGGATCGCTTCGATGCGTGGACCTTTCCGCCCTACTGGAAGCCGGCCGTGGGCGGGCTCATGCTCGGCATCATCGGACGCTTCTTTCCCCAGGTGTTCGGCACGGGCAGCGAGACGATCCAGGAAGCGACCTGGGGCACCGTGGCGCCGCTGCTGTTGCTGGCGCTGATACCGCTGAAGATGCTCGGCACGTCCCTCACCCTGGCGTCGGGTGGATCGGGAGGCGTGTTCGGCCCGTCGATGTATGTCGGTGCGATGCTCGGTGGCGCCTTCGGCGCGGGCGTGCACGCGCTGTTCCCCGGTGCCACGGCCGGCAGCGGCGCGTACGCGCTCGTGGGGATCGGCGGGGTGGTCGGTGGCACGGCGCTGGCGCCGTTGACCGCGATCATCCTGCTGTTCGAGATGACTGACGACTACCGCATCATCCTGCCGGTGATGCTGGTGACCGCGATCTCGGTGGTGGTGACGCGGACGCTGGTCGGCGAGTCGATCTACACGCTGAAGCTGCGGCGGCAGGGCATCGGTTACTACGCGGGCGCGGAGCTCGATCGCACGCATGGCGCCACGGTCACCGGAGCGATGCGGAACGACGTGCCGCTCATCCCGCCGTCGAGCGCGGTGGTCTCGGCACTGGCGACGGCAGTCCAGGCCCGCGCCACGGCGCTGCCGGTGGGTGACGACACCACGGGCGTCATCGGGGCGGTGACGGCCGAACAGATCGCTGGTTGGGCCGTGCGCGAGGAGCGGCCCGACACGATTGCGTCGCTGGTCGTGCCCCTGGCCGCGGTCCGGATCGATGCGGGCGCGCGTCTCGACTCGGCGCTGGCGCGTCTCACCGACGCCGACCACGACGTGCTGCTGGTGGTGGCGGACGGCGCCGACGGCCCGGCGCGACTGCGAGGCGTCCTCACGCGCCGCGACGTCCTGCGCGTGTACGAGCGGGTGCTGCGAGGTGCGCGGTAAGGGGCCACGGACACCCATGGCGGCGCAGCGGTTGGCCCGCGCGATTGCTTCGGGCCCGCAGAGCCTCCCTATCCGGTGAGAGCGTGTGGGCCGAGCGCCGCCGTCCGAGGCGCGACCAGTCGGACGCGATCAGAACGCGTCTGGATGCAGCGCCCGCGCGATGGCTTCGGCAGCCTCGCCCATCCGTGGTCCGGGCACCACGAAGTGCGTGCCCTCGAGCGCCACGATCCGGCCGGTCTTCACAGCGGGGATGCCGGGCAGCTGCAGCCAGGGCGACGACGATTCCGGCGAACGGATCTCGGCGCGCAACTCCACGATCACGTCCGGCGCGCGCGTGAGCAGCATCTCCGTCGTGGCCTGAACGTTCTCGCGTCCGACATCGCCGAACACATTGTCTCCGCCTGCAAGGTCGAGCAGTTCGTGCAGGAAGCCGATGCCGCCGCTCGCCCATACCTGCCGCACCGTGCCGGGATCGCGGCCGAATACGAGCAGCACCCTGGGTCGCGGACGTCCCTCGACGCGCATGCGGACGCCGGTGAGTCGTGCGCGCAGGGCCTGGGCCGCTTCCCGGCCGCGCGCCTCGTGCCCGGTGCGGCGCCCGACCTCCTCGAGCATCGCCAGCACGTCGCCGATGCCGCCATGCCGGTACTCGAGTCGTTCGATGCCTGCGCGTTCGAGCTGGTCGTGCAGGGCCGTCTGTGAGCCGTACGTCACGACGAGATCCGGCTCTAACGACAGGATGCGTTCGACGTCGGGGTCGAGGAGCGCACCCACGCGCGGCCGCGTCGCGACCTCGGGCGGCATCGTGTCGAAGCTGCTGACCCCGACCACCTGAGGGCCGGCCCCCACCGTGAACAGCATCTCCGTCACGGCGGGCACGAGCGAGACGACGCGCGGTCCCGCTATCTGCGCTGTCGCTGCCGGTGCGGCCTGCTCGCGCGGACCGCATGCGGTCGCCGAGAACAGCAGCACGAAGATCATCGCGAGCGCTGCACGCCGCCGGCCAGGCCCCGAATGGGCCGTCGGCCGTCCTGTCCCCGATCTCCGAGGGGTGCCGTGGACGCCTCGCCGCGGCCCCCAGCTGCAGACCCATCGCTGCGCCCGGGACGCGAAGGCCGAAGGCCGAATGACGAAGGCCGACTTCATGGTTTCCTTATCAGCAGCCACAGGAAGAACGGCGCGCCCAGCACCGCGGTGACCACGCCGACCGGCAATTCCACCGGCGCGAGCACGATGCGGGCCACGGCGTCGCAGGCAATGAGAAATGCCGCCCCGAACAGGGCGGCCGCCGGAACCACCACGCGATGGTCGGCGCCCACGAGCAGTCGCACGAGGTGGGGCACGATGATGCCGACGAACCCGATTGGGCCCGCCAGCGACACGGCCACGCCGGTGGCCAGCGACGCCGCGAAGAAGGCGAGGCGCTGCACCGCGAGAATGGGCACACCACGCGTGCCGGCTTGCTCGGCGCCGAGCGCAAGGGCGTTGAGGCTGCGCGGCAGCCAGGCAAACACCGCGACGGCGGGCAGCAGCAGCACGAGGGCCACCCCAATCTGCGCGTAGTTGCCCACGTCCAGGTCACCCATCAGCCAGCGCAGCGTCCGCATCGTCTGCGTGAAGTCGGACAGGTACTGCACGAGCAGGATCAGCGCCGAGAAGAACGCGTTGAGGGTGACACCGGCCAGCAGCAGGACGTCGGTCGAGAAGCCGCGGTGCCGCACCTGGGCGAGGGCGTAGACGATCAGCACGGCGCCGATCGATCCGGCGAGGCTGGCCAGAGGCACGGATGTGAGTGCGCCGGCCGTCCACGTCGGCAGCAACGTGACCGCGAGCATGGCGCCGAGCGCCGACCCGGCCGAGACACCGAGCGTGAACGGCGTGGCCAGCGGGTTGCGGAGCAGCGCCTGCATCACCACCCCGGCCACGGCCAGTGTCGAGCCGACGATGGCCGCGGCAAGCACGCGGGGCAGTCTCGCGATGAAGAAGATCTGGGCGTCGAGGTTCTCGGCAAACGCGCGCGACCGATCGAACACCGCGGCGGGGTCGATGCGCGTGGATCCGACCAGCGGCGCCGTCAGGATCGCCGCAGCCAGCAAGGCGGCAAAGAGGAGATACGTCCGCCACGCCTGCCGCCGCCGCGCCGTCGCCGCCCGCATCGCGAGCGCCTGCTCGTGCTGCGCCGACGTCTTCACCGCGGTGCCCTGACGAGCGACACCGGCACCAGCGACACCGTGCCGTCCGCGTGCGTGATGCGGTCCACCTGCACCCCATAGAGTGTGCGGAGGTGATCGGGTGTCAGCGTCGCCGCGGTCGGCCCGTCGGCGAGCAGGCGTCCTCCCTGGAGCAGGACGACGCGATCGCAGACTTGCCATGCGAACTGGAGGTCGTGGGTGGATACGAGCAGGGTGAGACCCTGCTCGTCGGCCAGGCGGCGGAGCAGCAGGGCGATCTCGAGCTGGTAGTGCAAATCGAGAGCGGCGGTCGGCTCGTCGAGGATCAGGAGTCGCGCGACGCCGGCTTCACCCTCGGCGAACTGTGCGAGCGCGCTGGCGATGACCACGCGCTGCTTCTCACCGCCGCTCAGCGTGTCGAAGTGCCGGCATTCGAGGTCGCTCGTACCCGTGGCGGCGAGGGCGCGGCGCGTCGCCAGAAGGTCGGACGCGGTCTCGAACCCGAACGGACCGAGGTGCGCGTAGCGGCCCATCAGCGCGAGGTCCAGCACGGTGTAATCGAACACCGGGTGAATCTCCTGGGGCACGACCGCAAGGCGCCGCGCGAGTTCCCGCTTGCCGATGTGGCCGATCGGGACGTCGTCCAGCCGTACGTCGCCAGCGGTGGGGGCCAGGGAACCCGACAGGATGCGCAGCAGCGTCGTCTTGCCCGACCCGTTCGGACCGAGCACACCGGTGATCCCGCCGCGCGGCACGTGGAGTGACACGCGATCGAGGACGGTGGCCCGTCCGAACCGGCAGGAGACGTCAGCGGCGTGCAGCAATCCTGACTCCGGCCATCACGCTGCGGCCAAGCGAGGGGAAGCCGAGGATCTCCTCGTACGCCACGTCGAACAGGTTCGTCACGCGCCCGAAGACGTCAACTTCGAGGGGACCGGAGGACCCCTGCCGACCGTTCCTGAGCAGGCGCACGGTGACGCCGGCGTCGGTCGAGGTGAAGCCGGGGTTCTTCAGGATGCCGACCGACGCCCCGAACGACGGGTCGATGTCGCGCGCTGCGCCGCGACTGTCGAGGCGGAGAAACCCGCTCGTGCGCCCGGCGTTCACCTGCAGGTCCACGAACCCCGCGTGCCTCGGGCGTCGCAGCAGTTCGTCGCCGGGCGCGAAGGGGGCTGGCCCGTCGGCGCCGCCGTCGTTGGCGAGGATCCGCGTGTCCAGCAGGGCGTAACCGCCCCGAACCGCGATGCCCGCGAGCGGACGTACCGACACCGTGGCTTCGGCGCCCTGGGCGCGCGCGTTCGAGATGTTGTCGCTGATGTAGGTAGTGGTGCCTGCCACGCGGCCCACCGTCACGATGAGATCGTCGTAGTGGTTGCGGAAATAGAGCGCGTCGAACACGAGCCGGCCGCGCAGGAGGCCCGCTTCCACACCCGCGTCCACGCTGCGCGTGCGCTCGGGTCTCAGGCCGGGATTGTCGGTGAAGGCGATTTCGAACGCCCCTGGCGCGCGCATGCCCGTTCCGGCGTTGCCGCGCACCCGCAGCCAGGACAGCTCGTCGCCCAGCGCCCGCCAGCTCAGCGACACGCGAGGGTTGGCGACGCGAACGGTGTCTTCCGGGAACGAGGGACGCCGACTGAACGTGGACAGATTGCCTTCCAGTGCGCCGCGAACCACCTGCTCGACGCGGAGGCCCCCCTGCACCGACAGCGCGCCGCGCTCGATGCGTCCCTCGCCGAACACGCCGACCTGCGTCCGTTCGACGGGGATCTCCTGGTCCTGCAGTCCGGTGATGAACGCCGAGCGCGCACGCTCACGCACGTACTCCGCGCCGGCCGTCCACGACCACCACGACCTCGCGCCATCCACCTGGCCGCGTCCGGAAATCATGCGGTTACCAGACGACGTCGGTGCGTCGGGGGAGTACTGGCTCAGGAACGCACTGTCGCGGTCGGCGACCGAGAAGGCGCCGCGCACCTGTAACGCCGGCTGCAGTCGCCACGTCGTCGAGAGACCGGCCGCAACCGTCTCGTTGTCGTTGCGCGACACACGGTCCACGGCGGAGAAGGTGTCGTTCGGGTCGCGGCCATATGGCCCCGGCACGCCTCGTTCGTTGCCGCCGACGCGTACGAGGCCGGCGACGTCCACCTGGGGTGCCTGGTAGCCCACACTCGCCGTGCCGTCGGTGCGCACGTAGTCGTCGTTGCCGACCACCTCGCCCGTCCCCGGCGCGATGCCCGTGAAGCCGTCGCTCGCAACGCGTTCCGCGCCCCCGCCCCAGCGGACCCGGCCGGTGGTGCCGCTGACGGCGCCACTGCCGCGCCACGTGCCGAACGACCCGCCCTCGTAGAGTGCCGTCGCGCGCGGTGGTCCGCCACGCCGCGTCACGAGCTGCACCACGCCGCCGACGGCGTCCGAGCCGTAGATGGCGCTTTGCGGACCGCGCACGACCTCGATCCGATCCAGATCGAACAACGGCAGGTGTGCGGCGTCGAAGTTGCCGCCCATGTCATTGAGGCGGATGCCGTCCACGAGCACGAGCGTGAAGTCGCTCTCGCCGCCGCGCGGGAAGATCGACGTCACGCCGCCACGTCCGCCGCTGCGCGAGACCGTGACGCCCGGCACCGAGCGGAGGGCATCGACGGTGCTTTCCATCTGGCGGGCCTGCATCGCCGACTCGTCGATCACCGTCAGCGCGGCACCCGTGCCCGAGCGGGTCACCGGGACGAGGCCCGCCGATACGACAACCCGTTCCGATATCGCGGAGACGCCGACGGTCAGCGTCGCCGACGCCTCGGACGCCTCGCGGAGCGTGACGGCCTGCGGCATGCCGGTGAAACCGTCCACCACGACGCGCAGCACGTAGTCGCCGGCGGGAGCGTCCACCGCGAACGTGCCGCTCGTCGTGGTCTGGGTCGTCACGACTGGTCCGGTCGGACCGTCGAGGACCACCGTGGCGTTCTGGATGGGGGTGCCGGAGGCGCTGTGGACCGTGCCGCTGAGCCGCGCTGCCGAAGCAGAGCTCGCGAACAGGGCCAGCAGCATCCCGGCAAGGTGCAGGGGGTGCGTGCGAACCATTCGACCTCCTCGGCGTTTCCACGCGCCGACACCTTCGGCGCGGAATGCGCCGAGGGCAGAGGACTGGCCCGACGGAAGGTTTCCTGACTTGGCGGATACGAGAGCGGATTCGACGCCTTCCCACAGCGACAGGCTGCAGTGGCGGAACGGACCTGGCGGACCGTTCCCGAAACCGGCTCACCGCTTCACAGTGGCGGGACCGTGTGGGGCTTGCACCCAGCTTCCCTTCGACAACGTCGGGTTGTCGGCTCGGAGGATAGCACGCCGGCTGAAGGCGCCGTGCCGCGTGCCGATTGCGGCGGCAGGCACGGATGCGACCGGACGCGGTTGCGAGGGGAAAGACCCCGTCAGTTGCGGCCAATCGGTCATTTCGCATAACATTCCCGTCTTGTGCGTTCGGCGGTGTTCTGGCCGCCGGACTTCTTACGCCGTCAACGAGGAGCGCATGAGCAAGAGTTCCACGGTGACCGTCCGCGAGACGCCTGTCGCGGAGGTGACGACCGTTTCAGCCGGGGCGTTGGTCATTCACGGCGAAACGTTCGTCATCGAAACCGACGAGCGCATCGACGTGGTGGATCTGACCGAACGGATCATGGAGCTCGTCCGCGGTCTCAACGTCCGGGAAGGCATTGTCAGTTTGTGGTCCCTGCACACGACGTGCACGGTTTTCATCAACGAGTTCCAGACGGCGCTGCTTTCCGACATCAAGCGTTTTCTCGAGACGATGGTCGCGCGCGACGACAACTGGGTGCACAACGACCCGGATCACAGCGATTGCGACCGGATGAACGCCGACAGCCACCTGCGAGCCCTGCTGCTCGGCCATAGCCTGACGCTGCAGATCAGCGGTGGCGACGTGGTGCTGGGGCAGTGGCAGCGCATCCTGATGGGCGAACTGGACGGCCCCCGCTCGCGTACGCTGCGCGTCCAGGTCTGGGGCATCGCCTGACCCGTCCCGGTGGTGCCCGGTTCGCCGGGTAGGGCCGGCTCGACGAGCCCGGCCGTCTCCCCCAGCCACAACCATCTCGACGCGGGAGACCGTTCCATGCACACCCGCCTTCGTGCGGCCGGGTTGCTCGACATCGCCGACAGGATCGACGCCCGGCAGCGCCTGTCTGCCGAGGACGGCATGCGCCTGTTCGAGCATCCCGACCTCCGGCTCGTCGGCTGGCTCGCCAACCGCGAACGCGAGCGGCGCCACGGCGACAGCACCTTCTACAACTACAACCTGCGCCTCGAGGTCACCAACGTGTGCCAGGCGTCGTGCCTGTTCTGCTCGTTCGCGCGACTGCAGGAAGGGCAACCCGGCGCCTACACGATGTCGCTCGAGCAGGCGTGGGACAAGGTGCGCTCCCGCGAGGGCCAGGCGCTCACCGAAGTCCACATCGTCAACGGACTGCACCCGCACCTGCCGTTCTCCTACTACAGGGACCTGCTCGCGGGCTTCAAGCGGCTGCGCCCCGACATCACGTTGAAGGCGTTCACCGCCGTCGAGATCGCCTTCTTCGCCGATCTGTACGGCATGACCGACGAGCAGGTGCTGCGCGAGTTGATGGCCGTGGGGCTCGAGTCGATTCCCGGCGGCGGCGCGGAGATCTTCGCCGAGCGGGTGCGCCGCAAGATCGCCCACGACAAAGCCGGCGCCGAACGCTATCTCTCCATCCACCGCACGGCACATCGCCTCGGCATGAAGACCAACGTGACGATGCTGTTCGGACACATCGAGCGGCTCGACGAGCGGGTGGACCACATGCTGCGCGTGCGTGCGCTGCAGGACGAGACCGGCGGCTTCCAGGCGTTCATCCCGCTGACGTTCCACCCGGACAACAACCAGATGCGCAAGCTGCCTGCCCCAACGGCGGCCGACACGCTGCGCACGATCGCGGTTTCGCGTCTGCTGCTCGACAACGTCGATCACATCAAGGCGTTCTGGATCGCCACGGGTGTTGCCGTGGCGCAGGCCGCGCTGTGGTTCGGCGCGGACGATCTCGACGGCACGGTGCAGGAAGAGCGCATCTACCACATGGCGGGGTCGGATACGCCCGACATCCTCACCACGTCGCAGCTCCGGCATCTCGTCGAAGCGGCGGGCCGCACGCCGCTCGAGCGCGACACGATGTACAACCTGGTCGAGGCGTAGCCGCCTCCGCTGCGCCGGCGGCGTGTCCGTCTTCGTAGTCGGGCCTTGGGGCTTGGCCTTGGGCCATCGCCCTCACCATTCAGCCCTGGGCCCTCGCCATCGCGCCTCGGGCTCGCCCCTGGATTCGCAGGACTCGATCACGACGCGCCGGTGAGCTTGACGCTCAACTCCCGCAGCTTGCGCCGAGCCTCGGCGTCGTTCGCCTGCTCGTGAGGTGAGGCGACCTTCAATCCATTGAAGTACGTGCCGCTCGGCGCGTCGGTCGTGCTGATGGCATGCATCACCGCGGTGGCGCCCTCGTCCACGGTGCTGCGCGGCGTCATGCCCCCCGACCTCACCATCGTGGTGTCCATGTACGTCGCCGGATGCAGCGCGTAGACGCGGATACGCTTGCTCGCGAGGCTTTCGGCCAGATCCTTCGTGAAGAGCACCTGCGCCAGCTTGCTCTGCCCATAGCCGCGATTGCCGCTGTAGCCCTTCGTGATCATCACGTCGTCGAAGTCGATGGGCGACGCCGCCAGTGACGACACATTGACGATGCGCGGGGCGTTCCCCTTCTCGAGCCGGGGCAGCAGGCGATGAGTGAGGAGGAAACCCGACAGGTAGTTCACCGCCATGTGCATCTCGTGGCCGTCGGCGCTGACCTTGCGGTCGGCGTCGCGCACGAACACGCCGGCGTTGTTCACGAGCAGGTCGAGGCGGTCGTAGTCGCGGAGGACGTCGTCCGCGAGGCGGCGGACCTCGGCGAGCGAGGCGAAGTCAGCGGCATAGAAGCGCGCCGAGCCTTTGCCCGCCTTCGCGATCTCGTCCACAACCGCCTTGCCGCGTTCGGCATTCCGGCCATGGATGATGACGTGTGCGCCTGCCGCGGCCAGTCGTCTGGCGACTTCGCGCCCGAGGCCGTCGGTGGACCCCGTCACGAGCGCCACGCGCTGCCCCCCCGCCGGACGCGCGGGCGATTGTGCCCAGGACTGGCTGACGGCGAGCATGCCAAGGGCAAGCCCTGTGAAGAGCATGACGGACGTGCGCATGCAGCGGAGTCTACGCGAAGACGGCGACCCTCACACCACCGTAGGCCGCGAGTGCTCCGGTGGACCAGCGACCCCGCCTGCAGGGCCCCGGGGCCACTCGGGCTCCGGGGCTGTGACGCTACTCCAGCGTGAACGCGACCGACACCGTCATGACGACGTCGACCGGCTTGCCATTGAGCAACGTGGGCGAGAAGACCCATTGCTTGACCGCGTCGACGGCAGAGACGGCGAAGTCCGGATGGATGTCGGGGCTCGTTACGTGCGCGGCGACGACGCGCCCGTCCTGGCCGATGACGGCATCGATCTTCACCTGCCCTTCACGGCCGGCATCGCGCATGGCGGCGGGGTAGACCGGACGTACGTCCATGAGCTTGCGCGGCGGCTTGACGTTGCCGCCGACCCGCACGGGCGTCGGGCCGGCCGGCTGATCGGCGGCAGGCGTCACGCGCTTGGCGCTGACGCGGATCTGCTCCTGGAGACGGCCCATCGGCAAAGTGACCGCGCGCTCCCAGTCGCCGTCGCGTTGCAGGTCGAGGTCCTGGCGATAGGCGTGGAATCCCGGCATCTTCGCCTCGAGGACGTGTTGCCCGAGCCCGACGTTCGGGAAGGCGAACTGCCCGGCGGCATCGGTGACCGCCTCGGCCTTGGCCTCGCCCGTCTCGAGCACCAGCGTCACGCCGGGAAGGACCGCGCCGCTCGGGTCGTAGACGACCCCTTGCAGCGTTTGCGCCCCTTGCTCGGCTCGCAGCAGGGCGAGCGGCAGCACGAGGACCACGGTGGCGGCGACGAGAAGTGCGCGCGTCAGGCGCGGTGGTGTGGTTCGGTCGAGTCGAGTATTCAACATGGCAGCGATCCTCCTGTTCAGCGTGGACGGTGACGCCATGGGGATGGCGGGCGCGACGCCAGTGGGTTGCAGCGCGCGAGCAATCGCCACGAGGTGTTCGGCATACGTCGAGGGGCGCACTCCCTGCGCCAGCACCAGGTCGTCGCAGGCACGCTCGCTCTCGCTGGCCAGCCGCCGGCACGCCAACCAGGCGAGCGGGTTCCACCACAGGGCGGCGCGAAGCACGGCGGCGTGCAGGGACACCAACCAGTCCCCACGACGGATGTGCGCGAGCTCGTGGCGCAGGACGGTCTCGATCCGCTCGTCGGTCCACTGCAGCGCGCACTCGGGCAGGAGCAGGGTGGGCCGGCGCCATCCCCAGACGGCCAGCAGTTGTCGGTTCGGGACCCGGCGCAGTTGTACGGGACGCGTCACCTGCATCTCGGCCGCGACGCGCGTGGCGGCGCCGCGCCAGCGATCGTCGTTGACCGGACGGGCGCGACGGGTGGAAAGCGCGAGCCGTGCGACCGCCGCAAGCAGCAGTCCGAACCCCAGGGTCGAGCCGGCGGCCCACAGGCCCGCGATCCACGTCGCCCATCGCGAGGGCACGACATCCTCGACGACTGGCGCCTCCGCAGGTCTGAGCGTCGTGGTGCGCTGGTCGGCCGCGGTCGGGAGGGGAGGGCTGACCGACGACACGTCGGCGGCGATCGGCAGGGGCAGCGGCAGCGGCGGCAGTAGGGCGGCGACGAGCGGGATGAGCCACACGGCCGGCAGCGCCGCCGCGAGCACGGCATGGCGCAACGATGCCGAGCGGTGACGCAGCAGTGCACACGCGGCGAGCGCGATCAGCAGGACGAGCGAGGCACGCTGCGCGAAATCGAGGGCGCTGGTCATGATTCGCCTCCACGGGCTCGACGAATGAGCTCCTCGATGCGATCGAGTTCGTCCGGCGTGAGCCGGCGGCCGTCCTGGCCGAGCAGCGAGGTGAGGAGCTGCGCTTCGGACCCGTCGAAGAACGTGTCCACGACATGTCGCAGCACCGAGCGACGGGCCACGGTGCGCGGCACGCGCGGCGCATACACGTAGCGCATGCCATCGATGACGTGCACGACGTGCCCCTTGCTCTCGAGGCCGCGCAGCTGGGTGCGCACGGTCGAATCGCTGGGGTCGTCGGGAAGGGCGGCCCGCACGTCGGCCGCTGACGCCTGGCCGAGGCGGTAGAGGACGTCCATGATCAGGCGTTCACGCCGGCTGAGCGGCTGGAGCTCGTTGCGCATGTCTGTTAGTTTTGTAACGACTCGTTATTAAATTAACACCTCGTGGCGCGCCGTCAAGCGGAAAGTGGGTTCGTGCGGCCCGGCACGGGCGGGCGTTTATCGCAGGGGAGGGGAAACGTGCTGCAGAGGTGTGCATTGGCGGGACTCGCCGTGGCCCTGGTGCTCTCGGGATGCGCGGCGATCGACAAGCTGTCGGGCGAGGGCGAAGCGAAGCGGATCCGCCGGATCAAACCGCGACAGGTAGGGACGCGTTCCCCGGAACGCGCCCCCAGCTGACGACGATCTCAGAACCGCAAGCGGAGCCCCAGCCGGATCACCCGACCGGACGAAAAGCCTTCGGCGTTCCCCACCGTGTCGGCGCCGAGCACGGCGGTCGTGCCGTTGTTCTCGAGCCCGTTCAGCAGGTAGTCGGTCAGATCCACGAAGCCGCCGGTGCCGAGGCCCGGCACGAAGAACTGGGGATGGTTGAACGCGTTGTCGAGCATCGCGGTGAACTCCACCTGCATGCCCGTGGTGCGGATCACGTCCTTGTAGAAGGCGAAGTTGGCGATCCAGGTGCCCGGCCCTTTCAGGCTGCCCTTCTTCGCGTTGCCCAGCGACCCATCGGGAGGCAGCCTGTAGGCGGTGACGTCGAAGAACTGCTCGCGCGAGCCCCCGGTGTTCGGGTCGCCGACCACGTCGGGCCGCCACGACTCACCGAACTGCCCGACGCCGTCCAGGCCGACTCCGGTGTTGGCCGGGTAGATCGGATCGGTGCCCCACACGAAGAACGGCGTCAGGTTCGGTCCCGACCGCGCCTGCACGATCGACGACACCGTCCAGCCGCCGACGATCGCGTCGGCCCATGCCGGCATCGAGGCGCCGAACGTGCGCTCGTGGCCGAACGGGATGTCCCACGTGCTGTTGAGCACGAAGCGATGCTTCACCACGTTGGGATCGGGCCCCCGGTCCTTCTCGATGTCGTACGGGTCGTACTGGATGACGCCGATGGTGCTGTTGCCGCTGTCGGGCGCGTTGCTGTCGGAGCCGGCCAGCGTGTACGCGGCGTTGAGCGCGAAGCCGCGCCGCCAGCGCCGATTGACCTCGAGCTGCAACGCGTTGAACTGCCCCTCGCCGGCATTGGTCGTCATGTTCAGGAAGGTGCCGTAGTTCGGATAGGGCAGCAGCGCCTGCGCCGCCGGGTCCTCGTAGATGTCGCCGAGGGGCACCGCGCTCGCGGGGATGCTGTTGTTCTCCCGAGTCACGAGCAGCTTACGCATGGTCGATCCCAGATAGCTGACGCGCAGGCCGAGATCGCCCGGGAGCTCGCGCTCGAGGGTGAGGTTGTACTGGTAGATGTCCGGGCTCTCGAGGTTGATGTCGAGGCCCTGGTTGCCGAACGCCGACGATGTGCTCAGCGTGCCCGTGGTGAAGCCGTTCTGCAGCGTGCCGCGGTTGCGCGTGATCGAGTAGCGGAACGGGTTGCGCGACATGATGTCGCGGGCACCCTGGGCAGCGCCCGTCGGGTGGAAGATGCCGAAGCCGCCGCGCAGGACGGTCTTGGCATCGCTGCCGATGCGGTAGGCGAAGCCGCCACGCGGGCTGAAGTTGTTGCGGTCGGTCTTCATCAGGCCAGACCCCACGCCGACGTCGTCAGCGACGAGCGTGCGGCCGAGCGCCTGCGCGCCCGGAGGCAGGAGTGCGGCGATCTGCGCGTTGGGCACGACGTGGTGGCCACCGTCGTCGAGCACGAAGTTGGCGAAGATGTCGTTCCGATCCACGAACACGCCGACCACCTCGTAGCGTAGTCCGAGGAACAGCGTCAGCTGCGGCGTGAGCTTGAAGTCGTCCTGCACGAACACCGCCCAGTCGTTCGAGGTGGTGTCCATCGGCTTGTCGCCGCGCGTGTTGCGCTGTTCGCGTACGGTGTTGGGCAGGCCGAGCAGGAAGTCGGCAAACGAGTTACCCGTGGCCCAGCCGGTGAAGTTGTACTGGCCCTTCGACTCGTTCGCGCCGGTGGAATAACCGTCGCGTGCCATGTTGCGCGCGTAGCTGCCACCGAACCGGAAGGAGTGCCGTCCCTTCACCCAGGTTGCGTTGTTGCTCAGCGAGAAGGCGGACTGGTCGAGGTCGCGGAACGTGTTCTGCCGCTGGTCGCGGATGTCCGAGGGCCGATTGGCGCCGCCGAAGATGAACTGCGGGAACCCGGGGACGTTCTGCGCCAGTTCCGGCACCTCGATTCCGAGCGATGCGCCGACCTGCCCGGCGACGTACTGGCTGCGGCGGTTGCGCACGTCCGTGCTGTAGCCGGCCCGGAACTCGTTGACGACCGAGCTCGAGAAGATCCGCGTCCAGCCGGTGGCGAGTGTCACGGCCTTGGAGTCGCGCGCGAGAATGCCGAGGTTGGTCAAGCCGCCACCGCCGTTGCCACCGGTGCTTTCGAACGTGAAGGCGTCTGGATCACGGCGCTGCCAGCTGACGCGCGCAAACAGCGAGTCGTTGTTGGTCAGCTCGTGGTCGATACGCCCGTCGGCTCGGTCGCGGGTGCGCGTCAGCGGCAGGATCTGCCGGTACGTGCCGTAGCCGTTGGCCAGCCCCGCCTGGTTCGGGTCCGGGTAGAAGGTGCTCATCACCTTCTGGGCAGCGGGATCGATGCGATTGGCCGGGATCCTGTTGCCCGGAAACGGCAGCCCCGTCTGGGGATCGAGCAGGGTGAAGCTGGCGCCCGAGAAGTCGCCGGCGCGCATGGCTGCCGTCGGGACGATCGCCTGGGCGCCGCCGCCGAGGGACTTGAGCCGGCTGCCCTCGTAGTTGCCGAAGAAGAACGTCCGGTTGCTGCGGATGGGTCCCCCGAGGCTGAAGCCGAAGCGATGGTCGTGCGTGTCGGAGTTGGGGTCGTCGCGCGACACGCCGTTGAGTGCCTGGGCATACGTCCGCGCGTTCAGCTCGTTGGCGTTGAAGTCGTAGAACGACGTGCCGTGGAGCTGATTGGTGCCGCGCTTGGTCGAGACGACCACACCCGCAAGGCCGCCGAACTCCGCGCTGTACGAGTTGGAGAGCACCTGCACTTCGGCAATCGCGTCGAGGCCCGGCGCGGCGTTCGAGAGCTCGCCGAAGATGCCGGCAGACGAGGGCTGTCCGTCCTGGATGTACGACGCGCCGTAGGTGCGGCCACCGAGGAACTGGATGGCGTCGAAGCCGCCGACGACGTTGGGGTTGAGCGTCAGGAAGTCCTGCACGTCGCGGCTGTTGCGCGGGAGATCGCGCAGCTGCTGCGCGTCGAGCCCGCGCGCGATGGCCTGGCTCTCCACGGTGATGTTCTGCCCCTCGGCCACTACGGTGATCACGTCCTGCAGGTCGCCTACCTCGAGCCTGATGTCGGCACGCGCCACCGATGCGGCTCGCAGCAGGATGCCCGTCTGCCGCGTCGCCTTGAAGCCCGCGAGGCTGACGTCGATGGTGTAGGTGCCGGGCCGGAGGTTGGTCACTTCGAAGAGGCCCTCCCCGTCGCTGACCGCTTCGCGAGAGACACCGGTGTCCTCGTCGGTCACCAGCACCGTCGCACCCGGGACCACACTGCCCTGCACGTCGGTCACCGTGCCGCGGATGGTGCCGAGCGTCGACTGCGCTCCGGCTGGCAGCGCCGTCAGGAGTACGGCAACGGCGGCGAGCGTTGCCGCCACACGTGCCAGAACCAGGCGCGACTTAGGTGAAGGGAGAACCCACCAGAACAGCGTGCTGGGTGTGCGGGGTCGAGGCATGACAGGTCCTTCCTGATGTGGCGCGAGCCATGTATGCGGCCACCTCACGCAGGCGGGACTGCGGGAGGGGCATCGTCGGACTGAGCGGGGATCGTATGCCGATTGCGTGGCGAATGCACCATCGCCGTCGCCCCGACGCGTCGCGGACGAACACGCAGCGCGCTCATCCGTAACCCGCCGCACGCTCATCCAACGGTCGGGAGGCGTCGGCCTGTTCGTCGTTCGTTCGCTACGTCGGCGCCGCGTGCCGCTTCAGGTACTCCTGCAGCGGCTCGGGGCCGGGGCCTATGTAATGGAACGCTTCCGCGTAGGCGAGGCCGTGCGGCGCGGCGGCGCTGACCGTCAAGCCTTCGTCCACGTCACCGGCCCCGCAAGCCTCATGGCACGCCGGTCAGCTTGCGGCTTACGTCACGCAGCTGACGCCGGGCCTCTGGATCTGCGGCCTGCGCGTGCGGCGTCGCCACCTGTTGCCCCAGGAAGTAGCTGCCGCTGGGTGCGTCGGACGCGATGACGCGCATCACGGCGGCCGCACCTTCATCGACGGTGGATCGTGGGGTCAGTCCCACCGACGCGATCATGTTGGTGTCCATGCCGGTGGCCGGGTGCACCGCCTGCACCACGATGCCCTTTGACTGGAGCTCGGTGGCCATGTCCACCGTGAACATCACCTGCGCCAGCTTGCTCTGGCTGTAAGCCCGGTAGCCCGTGTACCCCCGCTGGAGCATGACGTCGCCGAAGTCGATCGGCGCGGCGCTGCGCGACGACACGTTGACGATGCGCGGCGCGCGTCCCTTCTCGAGGAGCGGCACGAGGCGATGGGTGAGGAGATAGCCGGCAAGGTAGTTCACCGCGAACGTCAGCTCGTGCCCGTCGCTGCTCACACGACGGTCGTCGCGCAGGAAGATCCCGGCGTTGTTCACGAGCAGGTCGAGGCGGTCGTAGTCGTGCAGGACCTGGTCTGCCAGACGCCGCACCTCGTCGAGCGAGGCGAAGTCGGCCGCATAGAAGCGCGCCGACCCCGTGCCCGCGGCGGCGATCTCGGCGACGAGCGCCCGCCCGCGCTCGGCATTCCGGCCGTGGACGATCACGTGCGCACCCGCCCCGGCGAGGCGGCGCGCCACTTCGCGCCCGAGGCCGTCGGTAGACCCGGTGACGAGGGCGATCCGCTGCGACGCGGCCGGCCTCGTGTGGGGAGCGGGCTGCGCGCATAGGGGAGTCGCCAAGGCCGGCACGCACGCCATGGCGGCCAGCCACACGATGAGCCTGAGCATGGCGGCCATCATACGCACCCGGGCCGGCACGAGGCGCCGCGCCATCGTTCCTGCACCCGCGGATCGTTGCCGTGGGCGACCAGGAGCACCTCGGCCGTTGGGCCGACAGGCCGACCGAGCACCGTATCCAGGCTGGGCTGGGTCCAGCCGGCGCGCGGCGATGCCAGGAGCAACGCGAGCGCGCACGTCCACGTGAGATGAGACGGCGGCACGGCGCGATGATAGCCTTCCTTAGCCGGTACGCGGGGACGTCGCGGCACCGTGGTCCCGCTGTACCATCCCTCCCGATGCTGCACTCCTGGACCGGCGTCATCGCCCTGGCGCTGGGCTGCGTGGTCGTCCACGGCGCGCAGGCCCCGTCGCGTACACCGGCTGCGAGGACGTTGACCGGCAGTCCGCTCTATCCGCCCGATCCGATGCCGAATCAAGCCGCGCTCGAACGCGATCTACAGGAAGCGCAGTCGGTAGCCAACACGAGCACGCCCGAGGCGATCATCTGGCTGGGGCGGCGGCAGGCCTATCTCTGGCGCTACGAGGACGCCATCGCCACCTTCTCGCGCGGTGCACGGCTGTTTGCCGAGGACCCGCGCATGTACAGACACCGCGGGCACCGGTACATCACCACGCGGCGGTTCGCCGATGCCCGTGAGGATCTGGAGCGCGCGGCGGCACTCATGGCGGGCCGTCCCGACGCGGTGGAGCTCGATGGCGCGCCCAACGCGGCGGGCGTGCCGCGCACCACGCTCCAGTTCAACGTCTGGTATCACCTCGGCCTCGCCTACTACCTGCAGGCGCAGTACGACCGGGCCGCTGGCTCCTGGCATCATGCGTTGCGCGTCGCGAAGAACGACGACTCGGTAGTAGCCGCGACCGATTGGCTGTGGATGACCCTGATGCGGCTCGGACGCCGCGGCGAAGCCATGCAGCTGCTCGATGCCATCGGGCCGAAGATGGACATCCTCGAGAACGGCGCCTATCACCGCCGCCTCCTCATGTACAAGGGGCTCGAGCAGCCAGAAGCACTGCTGGGCACGGGCCCGACCGACGACACGACGGTCGCGACGCAGGGATACGGCGTGGGGAACTACTACCTCGTGACGGGCGAGGTCGAGCGGGCGCGCGCGGCCTGCGCGCGCGTGACGGCGGGCGCCGGCTGGAACGCGTTCGGCTACATCGCCGCCGAAGCGGACCTGGCGCGCATGCGCTAGGAAACTCGTGCGCCGCCGCACGGCCGGAGACCGGTCGCCTCATCACGGGCGCCGTGCTCATCAGAAGTCGTAGCCGCCGGGCCTTGTCCGGCGGTGGGCGCGGCCGCCGCCTTACGGCATGGCGAGCACCGGGTTCTCCAGCGTCTCCTGCAGATCGTCGACGATGGCGTCGCGGTCGAAGCGATCCCAGACCACGATCGTTCGCGGGTTGTCCGGCTGCGCCTGCCAGTGCCTGCCGACGAGCGCCGGCGCCGGCTGCTGCCGCGAGATTGCCCACCCCGGCTTCTTGACGATCGCGGCGGCCGCCACGTCGTAGAGCGCCCGTGACGGCGGCGTGCCGGTCATCTCGATGTGGTCGAACAGGTTCACCGCGTAGTCTCCGAAGGTCGTGAACGTGCCGCCATGCCGGCCCGGCACGGGGGCTGCGGCCCGCGGGCCCCGTCCCGCGAACCGCGTCGCGACATCGTCGCGCGTCACGCGGATGGCGTCGGTGCCTGACGGCTTGCCGTACCGCACCGTGACCATCTCGAAGGGAACGTCCACCGAGAGGATGTACCGCAGCGCCTCCGGGTCACCGTCCTGGTTGTACTCGCCGGGTTCGGGGTAGTTCGATCCCAGCCACACGATGCGGATCTTCGGGGCAATCGACGGGTCCTTCACCAGCGCGAGGGCGATGTTCGTGAGCTTGCCGATCGGCAGCAGCACGAGCGGTTCGCGGCCGGACGCGGTGCGCGCGCGTTCGACGATGAAGTTCACCGCCGCGTGACCATCGAAGTCCGGACGTGCGAGCGTGGGGCGGATCTCCTCGAACGACCCGTTCGCTCCGAGGTGCAACGGGATGCGGCCTTCGAGATTGCAGAGCGCGAGCACCCGTCGTGCTTCTTCGTAGTGCCGACCCACCTCGCCGCCGGCATGCGTCGCGTTGACCGTCACGCCGTCCACGATGAACGTGTCGCCGTTGAGCAGCACGTAGGCAAGCGCGTGCTGGTCGTCGAGTTCGTTGTTGGCGTCGGTGTCCACGATCACGCGGATCGTCGGGGCGCCCTCCGGCGCTTTCGCGGCTCCACCTGTCGTAGCGTCGCCCTGAGCCTCGGGCGCGGGGGCGGACGTGCATCCGGAGAAGAAGGCGACGGCGGTGGCGGTGGCAAGGGCCTGGAGCAGGCGCATCGGATGCGGTCCTCGGTGTCGTTGGGGCGCGGTAGCCGGTTGAGCCGCTCCATGCTGCCGGCGTAGGATGCCCGCGTCAACCGAAACGCGAGGAGCACGTGTGGTCACCAGCCTGGTAGTCGTCACGGGCCTGCTGCTGGCGCAGGTCATCGCATCGCAGCCGGCGCCAGCGCCGCCGGAACGCATCCTGATCGACCATCACCGCGCCGTGCCCATGCGCGACGGGGTGACCCTGTACGCGGACGTCTACCGTCCGTCGCGCGACGGGGCCTTTCCGACGATCGTCGTCCGCACCCCGTATGGGGTCCAGCGAGAGAACGTCGGCGTCCACGACCGCCTGATCTCGCTGGCGCGCATGGGGTACGCGGTGGTCAACACCGACGTGCGCGGCCGCTACGAGAGCGAAGGGGCGTGGGACCCGTTCCGGTCCGAGGGGAAGGACGGACACGACGTCATCGAGTGGGCGTCGAAGCAGCCGTGGTCGAACGGCAAGGTCGCGACGCAGGGCGGCAGCTACCTGGGACACGTGCAGTGGGCCGCACTCGGCGAACAGCCGCCCAGTCTCGTCGCGGCGTTCCCGGCGGTCGGGTCCACCAACCTGTATGCCAACTGGATCACGCACGGCGGCGCCTTCCGCCTCGCCTTCAACTTCGGTTGGGGCGTGGTGCGCATGCCGTTCCGCATCATGCAGCCGCAGCTGTACTTCACCGGCCCGGACGCCGCGCCTGAGCTTCGCTACGACGTCCTCCTCAAACACCTGCCGCTCGAGACGATGGACGAGCGCGCGTTCCAGCACCCGGTCCAACACTGGCGCGACTGGCTGCAGCACGAGAGCTACGACGCGTACTGGAAGGCGATCAGCGACGAGGAGGACTTCGCGCGGGTGCAGGTGCCGGTCATGACCCAGGGCGGATGGTTCGACATCTTCCTCGCGGGGACGATCAACGGCTTCGTGGGGGTTCGCCACCGCGGCGCGAACGAGCGGGCCCGCTCGCTGTCGCGGATGGTGATCGGTCCCTGGGGCCACGGGCCATCGCGCTCGTTCGGCGAGCTGGACTTCGGGCCCGACGCCGACCGCACGCTGTTCCAGTACGAGCAGCGCTGGCACGACTTCCACTTGAAGGGCATTGCCAACGGCGTCGACGCCGAGCCCCCCGTGCAGATCTTCTACATGGGCGTCAACAGGTGGCGCGGCGAAGGGGACTGGCCCGTGCCGGGCACCCAGTACACGCGCTGGCACCTCCAGCCAGGTGGCGGACTGACGCAGGCCGCGCCGACGAGCCCAGACGCCACGACGACCTACCGGTACGATCCGGCCGCCCCTGTTCCGACGACCGGCGGCAACAACTGCTGCGGCGCGCCGACCCTTGCCGGCCCCGTGGATCAGGCCCCGCTCGACGCCCGCGCCGACATCGTCCACTTCACGAGCGACGTGTTGACGGCGCCCGTGACGATCGCCGGCCCCGTGTCGATGGACCTGCATGCCACGACCGACGGCCGCGACACCGACTGGATGGTGAAGCTCGTGGACGTGCACCCCGACGGCAAGGCGTACCCGATGGCGGAGGGCATCCTGCGCGCGAGATTCCGCGAGGGGCTCGACAAGCCGGCGCTGCTCACGCCCGGCCAGCCGTATCGCTACACGATCGACATGGTCGGCACGGCGGTCGTCTTCCAGCCGGGGCACCGCATCCGCGTGGACATCACGTCGAGCAACTTCCCGCAATTCGATCGCAACCTGAACACGGGCGATCCGCTCGGCAAGGGTGCGACACCGCGCGTGGCGCAGCAGACGGTCCATCACTCCGCGACCAAGCCGAGCGCCATCGTCCTGCCGGTCGTTCAAGGGTTCTGACGTCTGGGAATGCGGGAATGCGGAAATGCGGGAATGTCGAGGACGCGGGAAGGCGGGAATGTCGAGGGCGCGGCAAGGCGGGCATGTCGAGGCTGGCTTCGCTGTCGTCGTTCGACGTTCGGCGTTCGCCCTTGGGACGCCGGCGGCCTCGAGCTTCGGCCACGGCGTCCGTTGACGGCCGCTACGCGCGGCCGGCGAACTCGCGGGTTTCCGTGTGCACGCGCACGCGCTCGCCTTCGTTGACGAAGAGCGGCACGCGCACCTGCAGGCCGGTGTCGAGTGTGGCGGCTTTCGTGACGCTGCCGCTCGCCGTGTCGCCCCGGCTGCCCATCTCCGTTGCGGCCACCGTCAACTCGACGATGACCGGCAACTGCAGGCCTATCGGGTTGCCGTTGAACTTCTGGATCTGCACTTCCAGGTTGTCGGTGAGCAGCAGCCTGTCGTCACCGACGATGTCGTCGTTGAGCGAGAGAGTCTCGTAGCTGCCGAGGTCCATGAAGTGCAGGCCGGTGCCGTCGGCGAACTGGAAGGAGGCCGGCACCATCACCAGGTCGGGCTCCTTCAGCTTGTCCTGCGCCTTGAAGGTCTTGTCGAAGACGCCGCGCGTCAGCAGGTTGCGCATCTTCACGCGCACGAGCGTCTGTCCTCCGCGCGCGGTCGGGCGCGACACCTCGACGTCGAGCATGTGGTAGGGCGCGTCCTCGAACTCGACGTACATCTTGCGCTTCAGGTCGATTGCTGCGATGAGTCCTGCCATATTCCTCTCTGTCTGACCGGATGTCCTCGGCTCTGTCGATGATGGCGACGCTCGGAGCTCGAGCGTCGCATGCCTGTCGCTGACCGTCGCCCCGGGGGGGCGGCGTCGTAGCGGCGGGCGGCTGCCCGTCG
>JAEZCY010000125.1 GCA_023429845.1 Acidobacteriota bacterium | reverse complement strand
CTTCTACACGTACGTCGGGCAGATGGTGCCGCAGAAGGAGGTGCAGCCACCCGAGGAAACCACCATCGCCAGCGCCATGAGCACCGCCGAGATGGTGAAGGTCGGGCAGGACATCATGGCCGGCAAGGGCCTCTGCCTCACGTGCCACACCGTCGGCAAGACGGGCGCGCTGCGGTTCCCTGACCTCGCGGGCATCGGCTCGAGGGCGAAGACGCGCGTGAAGGGGCTGAGCGACGTCGAGTACCTCGCACAGTCGCTGTACGAGCCCACGGCGTTTGTCGTGCCCGGCTTCCCTCCGGCGATGCCGCCGATGAACCAGCCGCCCTTCGGCCTCACCGATCAGGAGATCCTCTGCGTGATTGCGGCGCTGCAGACGCTCGGCGGGACGCCGACCGTGACGCTGCAGACGACCCATCGCTACTACGGCAAGGGCCCGCCGGCCGCGTCGGCACCCGCCGAGGGTGCCACGGAGGGGACGCCATGAGCATCGTCGTCGTCGGCGTCGTGCTCGCCGTGTTCGGGCTCCTGCGCTGGCGGCGCGTGAGCTTGATCGCGTGGGCGATGGCCTGGTGGCTGGGCATCTACGTCCTGCTGCGATTCGGCTTCACGACCCCGATTCCGTCGTCGGTCGTGTCCCTGTACATGGGCATCGTCACGATCGCGGTCCTCGCCTACGTCACGTCCAGCGAGGCGCGTCGCGACGAAGTCTCACGCCCGCTCATCCGGTTCATGACGGAGAAGCGCTACGCGACAGTGCTCGCCGTCACGGTCGTGGCCCTGCCGGCGCTCGCCGCTGCGAACGTGTACGTGCGGATGAACGTGCCGCTGCAGCCGCCGTACTTCCCACGCACGATCCATCCGGCGTCGCCGCCCGAGATCACGGTGCAGGGCAAGACGACGGCAATCGACGCCGGCGACAACCCCTACCGGCAGCTCGAACGCTCGAATCCGGAGGAGTTCCGCATGCACGTGGAGAACGGACGGCGGGTCTACTACCGGAACTGCGTCTTCTGCCACGGGGACGACCTGTCGGGCAACGGCATGTTCGTCCACGGGCTCGATCCGATCCCCACCAACTTCGCCGACGGCGCCACGATCGCGGGCCTGCGCGAGACGTTCCTGTTCTGGCGCGTCGCCAAGGGCGGGCCAGGGTTGCCCGAAGAGGGCGGCCCGTGGGACACGGCCATGCCGGCCTGGGAGTCGATGCTGACCGAGGAGGAGATGTGGGACGTGGTCCTCTTCCTCTACGACTTCACCGGCGAGCGGCCCCGCGCCAGGGCGGAGGCGACGCACGAATGAACGCCCGGGTGATGGCTCGCCGCTGCCTGGTGGCGTCGCTCGCCTGCGTGTGTGCTGCCGCGCCGGGCTCGCTGCGACTCGCGGCCCAGGAACTCGGCAGCGAGGCACAGCGCGAATCGGGCAGGAGGCTCTACGCGAAGTACTGCGCGCAGTGCCATGGCGACAAGGGGGACGGCCAAGGCTATGCCACGCCGCACCTGTTCCCCCGGCCGCGCGACTTCACGACGGGCAAGTTCAAGGTGCGCACCACGGCCAACGGCGCGCTGCCGACGCACGACGATCTCGTCGGAATCATCAGGCATGGCATGCCGTACACATCGATGCCTGCGTGGCCGCGCCTGTCAGACCAGGACGTCGCGAACCTGGCGTACTACGTGAAGACGTTCTCGCCGGCGTTCGCCGATGCCGCACGGGCGCCGACCCCGATCGAGCTGCCGAGCGCGCCAGCCATGACGGACGAGACGATTGCCGCCGGACGGAAGCTGTACGAGGACACCGGCTGCGTGCGCTGCCATGGCGCCCTCGGGCGCGGCGACGGACCGTCAGCGCGGACCCTGAAAGACGACGCCGACCAGCCTATTCGTGCCGCCGATCTCACGCAGCGCTGGACGTTCCGTGCAGGCGCGTCGCGCGAGGACATCTTCCGGACGATGAGCACGGGTTTCAACGGCACGCCGATGCCCTCCTTCTCGGACTCGCTCTCGACCGAGCAGCGCTGGGCGATCACCGACTTCATCGCCTCGCTGTCGGCCAGCGAGCGCGCAGACTACACGAACATCGTCATCGCCAGGCACGTGAACGAGCGGATCGACCCGGCAAGAGGAGCGGAGATCTTCGCAACCGCGCCCGTGGCCCGCCTGCCGATCGTCGGCCAGATCATGCAGCCGGGACGGCAGTTCCACCCGCCGACGACCAGCGTGACCGTGCAGGCCATCCACGACGGCGAGTCGATGGCGCTCCTTGTGCGGTGGCACGACATGAGTGCGGAGCAATCGGGGAGCAACGCTCCCTCGCTTCCCGTCCCCGTCGAGGACGAAGAGGCAGCAGCCGTCACCGTCGGTTCACCGGACGACCCGTTCGGCAACGCGGCGGTCGCCGAAGCGGAGACCGCCGATCCCTTTGCCGAGGCGGCGGCACCTGCCGCCCCGGCGTCCGAGTTCTCCGATGCGGTGGCGGTCCAGGTGCCTGTCGAGGTGCGGACCGACGCACGCAAGCCGTACTTCATCTTCGGCGACGCACAGAATGCCGTAGACCTCTGGTTCTTCGATCTCGCCACATCGGCGCCCGTCCGCTTCACGGGCAAGGGCAGTGCCGACATCACTCCCGCCGACACGGGCACGCTGACGGGCGTCGCAAGCTATGAGCAGGGCCAGTGGTCGGTGATCTTCATGCGGCCGCTGCGTGCCGAGTCGGCCGCGCCCTTCTCGAGCGGGGAGTTCATGCCGATCGCCTTCTCGGTGTGGGATGGGTTCTCGCGGGAGCGTGGCAACAGGCGCGGCCTCACGCTCTGGTACTCGCTCTACGTCGAGCCGGACGTGGTGCCGTCGGCCGCCGGCCCTATGGTGAGGACGGCGCTGATCGTGCTCGGTCTGGAACTCGTCGTGATCGGCTGGGTGCGGTGGCGTTTCCGCTCCCGCGCGCGGGAGGGACTCGGCCGCGAGCCGGGTTCCCCGGCAGCCACGAGTGCGTGACTCGTGGAGGGCTCACCGGAGGATTCGATGTACAAGAGCATCTACGTTCCCGTCGACAACTCGGACCACTCCAACTGCGCCGTCAGCCACGCTGTCGCGCTGGGCAGGACGTTCTCGGCACGGCTCGTCGGTTGCCATGTGTATGCAGCTGGCCTGCACGACTACCGCTTCAGGCAGATGGAGTACACGCTGCCCGAGGAGTACATCGACGAGGTCGAACTCGAGCGTCAGCGCAAGATCCACGACAGCCTGATCACGATGGGCCTCAAGCTCATCTCCGACAGCTACCTCGATGGGATGTCGAGGCTCTGCCGCGAGTCGAACATCGACTTCGAGCCGCGCATGATGGACGGCAAGCATCATGTCGAGATCGTCAGGGATCTCGCCGGTTCGCCGCACGATCTGGTCGTGATGGGCGCGCTCGGCATCGGACGCGCCCGCGACAGCGTCATCGGCTCGGTGTGCGAGCGCGTGGCACGCCAGTCCGATCGCGACGTCTGGGTGGTCAAGCACGTGCCCGAGCCCGGGGAGGCCGAGCGCGACACGATCCTCGTCGGCATCGACGGCAGCCCGCAGTCGTTCGGCGCGCTGGTGACGGCCATCGGCCTTGCGCGTGCGTACGGCAAGACGATCGAGACGATCGCCGTCTACGACCCCTATCTCCACTACTCGGTGTTCAACGGCATCGTCAACGTGCTCACGGAACAGGCCGCGAAGGTGTTCCGGTTCGAGGAGCAGAACCAGTTGCACGAGGAGATCATCGACACGGGTCTCGCGCAGATCTACCAGTCGCACCTCGAGGTCGCCGAGCGCATGGCCGCCGAGCTTGGCGTGC
Organism: Acidobacteriota bacterium; assembly: GCA_023429845.1. Taxonomy (GTDB): domain Bacteria; phylum Acidobacteriota; class Vicinamibacteria; order Vicinamibacterales; family Vicinamibacteraceae; genus Luteitalea. The sequence continues at coordinate 10,007 of JAEZCY010000125.1, read as the reverse complement.
CGACCAGGAAGACGCTGCTCGACGGCAAGCCGTTCCAGAAGATCCTCGACCACGCCCGCAAGACGAAGCCGTGGCTCCTCGTGGTGGGACGGATCGGCGTCCACAGCGCGAAGGACGAGCGGGGCCTCGGCAGCAACACGGAGAACATCCTTCGCGCAGCACCGTGCGACGTGCTCCTCTCCACGCGCGTGGAAGTGCCGCGGCTCGACGTGCGAGCGGAGGAGAGCATCCGCTGGACGCCGGAAGCCGAGGCGCGGATGACGCACGTGCCGGATCAGGTGAAGGGCATCGCGCGCACCGGGGTGCTGCGACTGGCGCTCGAGAAGGGCCATTCGGTGATCACGAGCGCCGTGATCGACGACGCGATGGACCGGTTCATGCCGAAGAGTGCCTCGGCGGCGACACGCGCGCTCGCCGAGGCCGTCGCACTCGAACACGCAAAGGCCGGTCCGGTGTCGCTGTGCCGTGCCTGCGGCGTCGCCGCGACGCAGAGCGGCGCCGTCAGGTGCACGGTATGCGGTGCAACGGATTTCGAGGAGATCTCGCCGGAGATGATCGAACGGATCGCGGCCGTCGAGGGAGGGCTCGAGGAGGAGACCACGTACGACGGTCGCAAGCTGCGCTGGTCGGAGGAGGCGAGGAAGGGCCTCTGGACCATGAAGAACGCCTACCAGCGGCGGCGCGTGAAGGCGCGGGTCGAGAAGCGTGCCAGGATGATGCGCCTCGACACCATCACGCTCGACTTCGCCCGACAGGTGATCGAGGACGAGACCGGAACGCCGCTGCAGATTCAGGCGGCCGCGCCGGCCGCCATGCCGAAGCCCGATCACACACCGCCTGGCGAAGCGACTCATGCGCGTCACGTGGACACGAGCCTCCCTGCCGACGGCGGCGCACGACTGAACGCACGAGACGACAAGAAGAACCCGCTGATATCGACCTGCGACTGGACGGCCGAGGCGACGCAGCGGATCTTCCGCGTCCCCGCCGGATTCATGCGCAACAAGACGCAGGAGCGGATCGAGGAACTGGCGCGGGAACGCGCGGCGGCGACCATCGATCTCGCGCTCGTGGAGGAGGGCATCGAGATCGGCAAGCGGATGATGGCGGAGATGATCGCGAGTTACTCGCCGCCCCCACCCGCGGACACGACGAGCACGGTGGCCTCGGCGTCGCAGAGTGGCGCGGCCGAACGGCCCACTGGTCTCGACGGCACCGGCCGGGGCACCCTGAACGAGGTGAGCCACCTGACGGCGCGGGCGGCCTCGGCACAGCAACAGCCCTGAACCGGACTACGTACGTGAGCGCTTACCGGTTCTGCCGATCGGACGACATCGACCTCCTCGTGGAGGCGCTGAACTGCTGCTGGGTGCCGTGTTTCCCCGGCGAGCCGCTCGCCTGCGCCGCGACGTTCAAGCGGATGATCCGCGACCTGCACGTGTGGTGCAGCAGCTGCATGGTCGCCTTCTCCGGCGCCGATCCGGTCGGCGTGCTCATCGGCGCCAAGCGGGCGTCCGGCACGCTCGTCCACCGGATTGCGGTCCATCCCGACCACTGGCGTCAAGGCCATGGTCGACATCTGGTCGAGTCGCTCTCGTCGAAGCTGGCAATCCTCGGTCCGCCACGGCTCGTGGCCGAAGTGCCGGAGGATCTCCAGCCGGCACGCGCGTTGTTCGGTGCCTGCGGCTTCACGGAAGAGACCAGGCTCACCGACTACGTGCTCGAGGTGGAGGCGGCATCACGGCTGCCGCGTGGCGATCTCACCACGCCGATCACGGTGGACGACCTCGCTGCTACCGGACTCCTCCACGACGCGGACCCGCATGTGTGCTGGCGCCGCTCGCTCGAGACCATCGTCGCGGCGAAGGACGAGGTCATGGGACTTGCCGTTGCCTCGGACGAGCGCGTCGAAGCCTATCTGCTCTACTCGCGGAGGGAAGAAGAAGCGGAGGTGCTGTCGTTGCGTTCGCTTGTCGACGATGGCGGCGCCCGCATCGCACACATGCTGGGACGATTGCAGGCTGGGGGCATCGAAACGTTGCGTCTGCCCAGGGTTCATCCGACGGAGTTGCCCGCGGAGTTCCTGCACGCGCTCGGGTTCCGCCCCGCGAGCGGCTATCGGCGATACGGCGCGATGGCACGGGCTGCGTAGCCCGCCCGCGAGCGCAGATGAAGGTCTATCACGACATCGTCGGTGACGGAGGATCGGGGATCCTCAAGCAGGTCCAGGACCGGCAGGCGCGCATCGCCGAAGGGCTCTCGGGCGTTCGTCGCGTGCTCGCCGTCGGGTCCGGAAAGGGCGGCGTCGGCAAGAGCACGGTGGCGTGGCACCTCGCCGGCACGTTCGCGGCCCGCGGGCTGCGTGTGGCGGTGCTCGACGCAGACTTCAACGGGCCGTCACAGGCTCGCATGGCCGGCGTCGCGGGCGCGACCTTCCTGCCAGGCGAGCGCAAGAGCGGGCTGCCGCGTGCGAGCAACGGCGTTGCGGTGTTCTCGATGGGGTCCGTGATCCCGGAGTCGCAGTCGCTGGAGTTCGTGGGCACGGTCCGCGGCGCATCGCACACGTGGCGCGCGACGCGGGAGTTCTCTCTTCTCGGTGAGATCCTCGAATCGTTCGAGTGGGGAACGCTCGACATGCTCATGGTCGACCTACCACCCGGCGCCGATCGAACGACGCAGTACGCCGAGTTCCTGGGCCCACGCGCGGCATTCCTGCTCGTCACGATCCCGACGGCTGTCGCTCGGGGTGTCGTCGCACGTTCGGTTGCGGCGCTGTCGGCACAGCCCAACCCGCTGCTCGGCTACGTGGAGAACATGAGCGGCTACTACTGCCGCGACTGCGCCGCGACGCGGCCGCTCTTCGCATGTCCCGAACCGTCGCCGCTGGCGCTGCCCTGCCTCGGATCGATCCCGTTCGACCCGGATCTGGCGGAGCACTGCGATCGCGGTGCTCCGTTGGCTCGGCGCGACAGCCCCGTGATCCGCGAGTTCGACAGCGTCGCGCAACGGCTGCTCGACTTGCTCGCGTCCACCCCGCCGACGTCCGCTCGCCCCTGCGCGTGAGGCGGACCCATCAGGAAGGTGCGAGATGAAGTTCCTCTGCGTCCCGTGCGACACGCCGATGAAGCTCCAGACGGTTGCTCCACCCGAGCGCGGATCCCTGTCGATTGTCTACGCGTGCCCCGAATGCGGCTACGAGATGGCGATGCTCACGAACGCGCACGAGACGCAGGTCGTCCAGTCGCTCGGCGTGCGAATCGGCCGCGCCGACGCGACGGCCGGGGCAGAGCCCGCCAGAGCTCTGGCGGAGGCGGGTTGTCCCTTCGCCGCCATGGTGCCGGCCGTCGAAGCCGCGAGCGTGCTCGCGGTGCGCTGGACTATGGCCGCCGAGGCGCGGCTCGCGAACATCCCGGCGTTCGTGCGGCCCATGGCGCGGACCGGCATCGAGCAGTTCGCCCTCGAACGGGGCGTGGCGGAGGTCGACGAGGCGCTCCTCGACGCCGCCCGCGAACACTTCGGCATGTGACCCGCCTTCGCCGCGAGTCGGCGTCGGCGGCGTGCTCCGGATGACTTGCATGAATGCGACTTCGTTCACAAGACCTTACGTCGTCTCGTGGAACCTCACGTACCGCTGCAATCTCGCGTGCGAGCACTGCTACCTCGACGCCGGCGGCACGCCACGCGTCGATGGCGAGGCCTTTTCCGATCGCAGCGAACTCGGCACGGAGGAGTGCTTCCGTGTCATCGACGATCTCGCCACGTTCGCGCCGGAGTGCGTGACCATCCTCACCGGTGGCGAGCCGCTCCTGCGGCGCGACATCCTCGACATCGTCCGCCGCGCGTCGGAGCGTGACCTCTGGGTCGTGGTCGGCACCAACGGCGTGCGCATCACCGAGAACGTGGCGCGTCGGCTGGCCGAAGCCGGAGCACGAGGACTCTCACTGTCACTCGACGCGCTCGATCCCGATCATCATGACCACTTCCGGAAGGTGCGAGGCGCCTGGCGCAACACCGTCGAAGGCGCCGCCATCCTTCACCGCACGGGACTGCCCTTCATCGTGCAGACGACCGCGGGGGCGCACAACATCGACGAGCTCGATGCCATCGCCGACTTCGCGCACCATCGCCTTGGCGCCCGGGTCTGGAACCTCTACTTCCTTGTGCCGACAGGACGGGGGCAGTTCGTGTCCGACATCAGCCCTGCACAGTACGACGGCGTGCTCGCCGCGCTCTACCGGATCCAGCGCAGGTACGAGCGGCGGATGCTCGTGAACGCGAAATGCGCGCCGCACTACATCAAGACCGTGCTCGAGCGCGCAGGTGCCGCGTCGAATCCGGCCGAACACGATTCGGTCTCCGTTGCTCCGCAGTGCGCCGACGCCTCGGCCGCGGACGCGGAAGGGGCGGGCACATGGTCCGGGCTGCCGGCGATCAGGACCTACTCCGGCGGTGCCGGCGGATGCCCGGCAGGCACGCACTACATGGGCATCCGGCCGAATGGTGACGTCACGCCGTGCCCCTACCTGCCGGTGTTCGCGGGGAACCTCCGCAACGCCGCGCTCGCCGACCTCTGGGCGTCGTCCAGCGTGTTCGGCGACATCCGCGATCGCACGTCGCTCGGCGGCCGGTGCGGCAGTTGCGAGATGAACACCGCCTGCGGCGGCTGCCGCGCGCGCGCGTTCGGCATGACGGGCGACATGCTGGCCGAGGATCCGCTGTGCACACACACGCCCGGCACGTTCGCCGGATCGCCGCTCCTGCCGCTGCACGTGCCGTCCGCAGCCGCGCGGACGGCTGCCCCGCAGGGCATCGAGTACGGCCCGGAAGCGGCGTCCACGATCGCCTGGGACGACGCGGCGAGAGAGCGGATGAAGAAGATCCCCGCTTTCGTACGCGGGATGGTCACGCGGGCGGTCGAGGACACCTGCCGCAGGAACGGCCTCGACCTCATCACGGTGGAGGAACTCGAACGGATCCGCGCGCGGATGCCCACGCCGAAGATGTTTGGCACGCCGCGCGCCTGAACCAGCGTGCCTCGGCCGCCCCCTTCACCTCGCGTCCCACGCTGGCGCTGCAGGAGGCGTTGGCAGGGTCGGTCTGCGCGAGCGCGTGCTACTGGAAGACGTCCATCTGGGCCTGCGCCTCGATCTCGGCGTCGAGCCAGGCCGCGAACTCCTCGGCCGTCTGCACGGTCACGAAGCCGCGCATCCGGGCGTGGCCGAGCCCGCACAGCTGTGCGCAGGCGATCTCGTATTGGAAGTCGGGCTTGCCGATACGGCTGCGCATCTCGGCGGTCGTGACGTCGGGTACGAACCAGATCGGGATGGTGAGGCCGGGCACGGCGTCCTGCTTCACGCGGAACTCCGGGACGCCGAAGCTGTGGATGACGTCCTTGCTCCTGAGGCGCACGATGATCGGCGTGTTCACCGGCAGGTACAGCTGGTTCACCGTCGTCACATCGTCCTTGGCGGCGGGATCGGAGCGGTCGAGCCCGAGTGGGTTCGACTGGAGATCGAGGAGCGCGACGTCGGTGCGGCCGAGTTTCCGGTCGGGGCCGGCATAGTGGATGTTCCAGGCGAACTGCTCGCCCGTCACCTCCACCACGAGCGCCTGGTCCTGCGGCGGGAGATCGTCGACCCTGGCCGCCCACAGCGGGATCGAGAACCCGATGAGGAGCACCGCCTCGACGACAGCGACCGCCACCTCGAGGTATGTGGAGCGGTGCGACTTCACGCCTGCGTAGTCGGCGACCGGATGACGCGCTCGGCTGAAGCGGACAAGGCAGTACGCGAAGAACGCACCCCACCCGACGAAGAGAACCAGCATGAACACGTGCACGAGGCCAATGAGGTTGTCGACCTCGGCGCCGTGTGCTGCGGCGAGCGGAGGGAGCCCGAGCCACTCAGTCATGATGTCTCCCGGCCTCGTTGGAGCTCGGACCATTCCTCCTGGAGCCCGAGTTCGGCGACGTACCGCGCGCGCTTGCGCAGGTAGAGGAAGAAGCCCACGAACGCGCCCTGCACGGCGAGTGTGACCGCCAGCAGCGCGATCACGCCGAGCCTCGCGCCGTCGATCAGCGACGACCCCTCGGCGCCGAAGCACAGTGCGCAGGCGAGGATCGTCATCGCAGCGCCCTCGTCTTGCGCAGGAACCACGAGTCGTAGGCGACGAGCCCGAACGACACGGCGACTGCACCCACGGCCGCGACCAGGCTCGGGATTCCTGCACCCCTGCCGTACTGCCCGAGGCACCACAGCCCGAACAGCACCGCGAGCGCCGCGGAGAGGAGAATCAGGAACGCGTGGACGAGCCTCAGATTCATTGGTGGATCCAGAGACCGTTGCGGTGCGTGAACACCGGCAGCAGCAGCAGCGCGACGAAGTTGATCGCGGTGATGGCGAGCACCGCGTAGATCAACTTCTTCTCCGAGATCAGGTGCATGAAGTAGCAGGCCACGAGCGAACCCTTGACGGTGGCGACGAGCAGCGCGACCGCGATCGCCATGGGCGCCGGAAGGTGGAGGTACGACACCGACACCGTGATCAGCGTCAGCGCCATGAGCGCGACGAACACGGTGATGTAGACCTTGACCTGCCTGTCGATGTCTGCAGCGTGCTCGCTCACGCCCACCACGTGATCGCTGGTCATGGCTCCCGCCTACAGGAGATAGAGCGTCGGAAACAGGAAGATCCACACGAGGTCGACGAAGTGCCAGAACAGGCCCGAGTGCTCGACCCGGTTCGTGAACCACACCGGGTTCTGCCGCCACAGCTTCGCGCCCGGCCCCCAGAGCCAGGCGTTGACCGCCATCCCGCCGGCAACGTGGAGCATGTGCAGTCCGGTCAGCGTGAAGTAGATGGCAAGGAAGTTGTTCGTCGAGGGATACAGCCCGTCGTGGAACTTGTGGCTGTACTCGAAGTACTTGACGACGAGGAAGACGCACCCGAGAAGGATCGTGGCCCCCATGTAGAGCCGGTAGGTCTGGAACCGATGGCGCACGAGTGACGCCCAGGCCATCACCATGGTGACCGACGAGGTGATGAGGACCGCGGTGTTGAACGTCGCGAGTGGCACGTTCAGGATCGTGTCGCCGCGCGGCCAGGTGGGCGCGCCGGAGCGAATGAGGATGTAGCTCGCAAACAGCGCGCCGAACAGCATGACCTCGGAGGCGAGGAACAGCCAGATCGCGATCTTGCCGTTCGTGAGGCCGGTGTCGCGGCGCACCTCGTAGGTGTAGGGGATGTCCATGGCGGTCAGGCCTCGAACTGCGCCGTGTAATCCCGATCGGCACCGGGCACGCTGTATTCGTAGGGGCCGCGATAGGCTTGCGGCGGCTCGAGGAAGTTGCCATGCGGCGGCGGCGACGGCGCTGCCCACTCGATCGTGGTGGCCTGCCAGGGGTTGTCGCTGGTCCGCTCGCCCTTCCAGGCGCTCCAGAAGAAGTTGACGATGAACGGCAGCTGGAACAACGCCATGATCCAGGCGCCCCAGGACGACACGACGTTCAGGTGCAGCACCGGCTGTGCGAAGTCGTACGCGGCGCCTCCGTCGTACAACCGCCGCGACACGCCGGCGAGGCCGACGAAGAACATCGGCATGAAGATGACGTTCATGCACACGAGCGTGCCCCAGAAGTGGATCTTGCCGAGTGCCTCGTTCATCTTCCGCCCGGTCGCCTTCGGGTACCAGTAGTAGATGCCGGCAAACAGCGCGAATATCGTCCCCGGCGCGACGACGTAGTGGAAATGCGCGATGACGTAGTAGGTGTCGTGCAGCGGGATGTCGGCGACGTTGAGCCCGAGCGGCAGGCCGGTCAGCCCGCCGATGCCGAACATGGGCAGGAAGGCCAGCGCGAAGAGCATCGGCACGTTGAAGCGGATCGATCCGCCCCACAGCGAGATGATCAGCGCCGTCAGGATGACCACCGACGGGATGGAGATGATCATCGTGGTCGTCTGGAAGAACGCGGCCATCGCGGTGCCCATGCCGGTCATGAACATGTGGTGCGCCCAGACGATGAACGACATGAATCCCAGGAAGATGACCGAGTAGACCATCGAGCGGTAGCCCCACAGCGGCTTGCGCGTGTTGTTGGCGACGATCTCGGCGACGATGCCGAGCGCCGGCAGGATGAGGACGTACACCTCGGGGTGGGCCAGGAACCAGAAGAGGTGCTGCCAGAGCAGCGGGCTGCCGCCACCCGCCACCTGCACCACCTGCCCGCTGACCACCAGGCCGCTGGGCATGAAGAAGCTGGTGCCCGCCAGTCGGTCCATCAACTGCATCACCGCCGCGGCTTCGAGCGGCGGGAACGCGAGCAGGAGCAGGAACGACGTGACCAACTGCGCCCACACGAAGAAGGGGAACCGCATGAACGTGAGCCCCTTGACGCGCAACTGGATGGTGGTGGTGATGAAGTTGATCGCGCCGAGCAGCGACGAGGTGATCAGCAGGATCATCCCGAACAGCCACCAGGTCTGGCCCGAGCCGGCAATGATCGAGAGCGGCGCGTACGACGTCCACCCGGACTGCGCGGCTCCCCCGGGGACGAAGAAACTGGCCAGCATGGTCATTCCCCCGAGGAAGAAGAACCAGTAGCTGGCCATGTTGAGCCGCGGGAACGCCATATCGGGCGCACCGATCTGCAGCGGCAGCACGTAGTTGCCGAAGCCGCCGACAGCCAACGGCACCACGCCGAGGAACACCATGATGGTGCCGTGCATCGCGCCGAGTTCGTTGTAGAACTCGGGCAGCATCGTCCCGCCCGGCATGCGCGAGTCGCCGAACAGGCGTCCCAGCAGCGGCAGCGCCGCGTCCGGGTACGCGAGTTGCCAGCGCATGAGCATCATCAGCGAGAAACCGAAGAAGAGGAACAGGAGGCCCGTGATCCCGTACTGGATGCCGATCACCTTGTGATCGACCGAGAAGACATACTGCCGCCAGAAACCCTGCGCCCCATGGTGCGCGTCGGGCGCGACGTGCGGCAGTGGTGCGACGGCGACCGGTTCGTTCATGGCCTCCCTCCGGAATCCGTGAATGAACGGTTACTTCTTGGGCATGGCGAAGGTGAAGTTCTGGGCCTTCTTGTCGTTGGCCGCCACCGTGACCGACGCCGTCCTGGTGCCGAGCTTCTCGTGCCAGGCGGTGATCTCGTAGGTGCCCGGGTCGAGTCCTGCGATCTCGAACTTGCCGTCCGTCGTGGTCACCGAGAAGAACGGGTGCGTGAACACGGCCACATAGGCGCTCATCCACGGATGGACGTCGCACTTTATGTGGAACACCGCCTCCGGCTTGGCAAACGTCGTCGTCGTTTCCTTGAGCGACGGCGGCATGCCCTTGTTGAAGGACGGGTTGGCCTTCGGCAGCGTGTGGATGTTGTGCAGGACGCCGTCGGAATTGAGGATGCGGTAGGGCTGGCCGACCATGATGCCCATCACGTGCGGCACGTACATGCAGCCCTTCTGGTCGAGGACCACCGGTGTCTTCGGCGCCGGCCACGTCTTGCCGGCCGGCAGCCCCTTGGACACCCACACCATGATGTTCCCCATGGTGTTCCCGCTGCCGAGCGCCAGCATCTCGTTGGCAACCGGCCCCGAGTGCTTCTTTGCACACGCCGGATCGGCCTCCATCGCAAGCGGCCTGAGCGCAGGCGCCTTGCCGTCGAAAGTGATGGTTCCCGTGATGGACGAGGCGGCTTGCGCCACGCCCGGGCACAGCGACGCCACGACGAGCGCAGCGGCCAGCCGCAAGCTGTTCCGTGATCTCCGCATTCCCGGCTCCTTGGTCATCGGGGGCGTGAACGCCCCGTCTCCGTGGTCACCGACGACTTGCGTACTCTGACTTGTGAAGTGCCGGGACTGTACAACCGAGTGCACCCCTGGTGCAACCCCGGGACGGCAGGCCCCCGGCAGAAGCGAAGAGCAACGCGTACCAACCCAACACGCGCGACAAAGTTCCTTACGTAGCGCGGCGCCTCGCGCTCACGAGTGGTGCCCGTCGCCCAAGGG
>JAEZCY010000093.1 GCA_023429845.1 Acidobacteriota bacterium | reverse complement strand
CCCGGGGGGCGACGGCTACGCATGACGGTGAGTCAGCCCGTCGCTGGAGGGGCGACGGCTACGCCTTCCCCACGCTCAAACAGCGGCGCCGACGCGAACGCCCCGCGCCTGCTGCGCTCGGGCCAGCTGTTCGAACAGCGGCTCGGTCTGCTCCAACGACAGGCAGGCATCGGTGATGCTCTGGCCATAGACGGCCGAACAGCCGGGCGTATAGCTTTGCCGGCCCTCGACGAGATGGCTCTCGAGCATGACGCCGAAGATGGCCGTGGATCCGCCGGCGACCTGCAACGCGATGCTGGCGGCGACCTCCACCTGCCGGCGATGGTCCTTCTGGCTGTTGCCGTGCGAACAGTCGATCATCACCCGCTCGGGCAGGCCGGCGGCGCGCAGGCGTTCGCAGGCGTCGGCGACCGCCACGGCGTCGTAGTTCGGGCCCGTACGCGAGCCTCCACGCAGGATGACGTGGCAGGTGTCGTTACCTGTCGTCTCGAAAATGGCCGACACGCCCTGCTTGGTGACCGACGGGAATAGGTGCGGCGATCGCGCCGAAAGGACGGCGTCCACCGCGGTCTGGGTCGATCCGTCGGTGCCGTTCTTGAAACCGACGGGCATCGACAGGCCCGACGCGAGTTCACGGTGCACCTGGCTCTCGGTCGTACGGGCGCCGATGGCCACCCAGGACGTGAGGTCGGCAACGTGCTGCGGCAGCTGGGTGTCGAGAAACTCGCAGGCCGTTGGCAGGCCGAGGTCGTTCACGTCGAGCAACAGCCGACGCGCCAGGCGGAGCCCCTTGTTGATGTGGTAGCTCTCGTCGAGATCGGGGTCGTTGACCAGCCCCTTCCAGCCGACGGTCGTGCGCGGCTTCTCGAAGTAGCAGCGCATCACCGTGATGAGCTGATCCTTGAATCGCTCGGCAATGGGCCGCAGCCGTTCCGCGTACTCGAGCGCGGCGCGCGTGTCGTGGATCGAGCAGGGCCCGGCGATCACCACCAGGCGACCGTCATGACCCGCGAGCACCTCGGCGATGGCGTGACGGGCGTTCGTCACGACGTTCGAGGCGCGCTCGGTGACGGGGAGTTCCTCGAGAAGGATCGCAGGCGGCAGTAGAGGGCGGACCTGGGTGATGCGAAGGTCGTCTGTCCGGCGGAACATCGTAACCTCCAGAATACCGTACGAGCCGACCTCCCGAACCGACCCGGGTCATATCCCCGCGGGCCGTCAGGCGCTCACGGCGTCGTCTCGCGGGCCTGCGCGGCAGCGATCTGCCGGGGCTCGCCCGCCCCGGCGGCAGCCTTCTCGATGCCGGCCGCCGCGTAGACCTCGGCTTCGTCCAGCGTTTCGTGTTCGAGCAGCTGTTCGACGATGCGGTCCAGCTTCGCGCGATGCTCCCTCACGAAGCGGCGGGCCTCGGCGTAGCACTCCTCGACGAGCTGCCGCACCTCCTCGTCCACGGCAGCGAGCATCGCGTCGGAGACGCCCATCATCCGCGGGTCGCCGTCGGCCGGCAGGACGGACACGGCGCCGATGCGCTTGGACATGCCCCAGCGGCCGATCATCGAGCGGGCGATGCGGGTGACCATTTCCAGGTCGCTCTCGGCGCCGCTCGTGATCACGCCATACACCTCTTCCTCGGCCGCCATCCCACCGAGTGCACCGACGATGCGGCCGCGAAGGTAGTGGGCGTCGTAGCCGTAGCGATCGGCATCGGGTGTCGAAAGCGTCACGCCGAGAGCCCGACCGCGCGGGATGATCGAGACTTTCCGGACGGGATCCGCACCTGGCTGCAACATCCCGAGCAGTGCGTGGCCCGCCTCGTGATACGCCGTCCGCTGACGCTCGGCGTCCGAGATCACGACGTGGCGCGCGGTGCCGAGCTGCACCTTCTCGAGCGCGTTGGTCAGGTCGCGCTGCGTCACGTGGGAGTCGCCGCGCCGCGCCGCGAGCAGCGCGGCTTCGTTGGCGAGGTTCGCGAGCTCGGCGCCGGTCATGCCCGGCGTGGCCGCCGCGATGCGGTCGAGATCGACATCGGGTCCCAGTGGGATTTGTCGAGTGTGGACCTCCAGGATCGCGGTCCGGCCCTTGTGATCGGGTGCGTGCACCATGATCGTCCGGTCGAACCGGCCGGGCCGCATCAGTGCCGGGTCGAGGACGTCGGCCCTGTTGGTGGCGGCAAGCACCACGACGCCCTCGCTCCCGGAGAAGCCGTCCATCTCCGTGAGAATCTGGTTCAGCGTCTGCTCGCGCTCATCGTGACCGCCCATCGACCGTGCCCCGCCGCGGGCCCGGCCGATGGTGTCGATCTCGTCGATGAACACGATGGCGGGCGCCACCTTCCGCGCTTCCGCGAACAACTCGCGGACACGGCTCGCGCCGACGCCCACGATCATCTCGATGAACTCGGACGCGCTGGCGCTGAAGAACGGCACGTCGGCCTCGCCCGCCGTCGCCCGCGCCAGCAGCGTCTTTCCCGTACCCGGGGCGCCGGCCAGCAGCACGCCTTTCGGCGCCCGGGCGCCGAGGCGGCGGTACTTCTCCGGATCCTTGAGGAAATCGACGATCTCGCTGATCTCGGCTTCCACTTCGTCGATGCCCGCCACGTCGTTGAAGGTGACGCGCACCGTCGTGGGGTCCACGGGCTTGCGCGTGCCCCCACCGAAGAGGCCGCCGCCCATCATGCGCTGCTGCCGACGCAGCATGAACACGTAGAAGCCGACGAGCAGGAGAATCGGCGCCATCGAGATGGCCAGGTTGGTGATCAGCCCGCGCTCGCGGACGAGCGGCGTGGCGCGCACGCTTGCCTTCGAGTTGTCGAGCTCGAGCAGCAGGTCGTCATTGGCGAACGTGGGGCGCTCGGTCGTGAAGTTCTGGTACGTCGCGTCGCCGTCACCGGGCGCAGGCGCCGGCTTGCGAAGCGACCCCTCGATCGTGTTGCCGCGGGCGAACACTTCGGCCACGTTGTGCGAGCCGACCTGCGCTTTGAACTCCGTGTACGTGACGGCCTGAGGGCCCTGCATCCGGTCCTGCAGGGTGAGGATGCCGAAGAGCACCAGGTACCCCACGGCCCAGGCAGCGAGGATCGGCCAGCGTACCTTGCGCGCCGGCGGCTGGTCCTTTCCGGATGGCACCCCTTCGGTGCGCCACGGCCGCGCGGGCGGCCCGCTGGGCGGTGGGTCGCCAGGACGGGCCGGCGGGGCGGGAGGGGGCGTGGACGCGTGCTGCGAAGTCATGGGCGTGAAAGCCTGCGTGCAAGATCGGGGGCGCCCGCTGCGCCCGTGCGTCAGCCTCGCGGGTGCGCGGCGCGGGCGTCGGGCCAATGGGCGATGAACCGAGGGGCGGCACGGCGCGCCCTCCGTAACCATCTCACCGTTCGGGCCAGTTTCGCATCGTCGCTGCTGCCCCATGCAAAGCCGTACTGGCTACGGATGCGGGCCGGCAGCAGCCCGATCGTGAGCCGGCGATTCATTGCGCGGGCCGGCGCGATCACGGTGGACAGTCGAGGCGCCAGCACATCGCGCGCGAGGCCGCGCGCCGTGTTGCCGACGACGATGTGTCCGCTGGCGTACATCCGACCGAGATATGCCTGAAGCTGAGCCCATGTCTCGGGCACGTCGTCCCCTGCACCAAGCGCCCGGGCCAGCGGCGCTGATTCCCGGCACCAGGCGTCTCGTTCTGCCTCGTCGAGGGGCGCGACTACGGCGTCGTAGACGAGCGGCAGCGAATCCAGCAGCGTGGCGTGGACCCACAGCACCAGTGCCGGATCTTCGGCCGAATAGCAGGTGCCTGCCGCAAACGGACCGATGCCGTCGCGCAACCTGCCGTTGACCCGCCGATGGATGGCCCGGATGCCCTCCAGTGCATTCTGCGCGTCGGCCGGCGGCCCGAACGTCAGTCGGCGCATCGCCGCGACGGTGTGGTGCAGCCTCAGCGCGGCGCTCAGCAGTCCCGCGCGGAAGTTGCTGTGCTCGGCGACGCCAGCGGCCACGAGCGGGTGTGCCACCTGGAGCAGGATCGCGCGGCTCCAGCCGCCCAGCACGAATCGCTCCGCGTTGATGCGCTCCGAGACGGTCATGCGGTTCAGTGTGGCGCAGACGCCCCCGGCGGCGCACCGCGCGTCGGGCAAGGCCCGACGCCTACGTACGTCAGGGCGCCACGGTCCGCCGCCTACGTACCTGCGTACGCCAGAGCACGGCGGCCCGACGCCACGTACCTGCGTACGTCAGGGCGCCAGAGTCGGACGCCTAGGTGCGTCAGAGCGCCACGGCCCGACGCCTGCGTCGACGTCGGAGCGCCGCGGAGCTGCCAGCAGCAACCGGTTCTTCGGCGTGATGTCGGGGGGAATGGTCTGCGTCCAGACGCGATAGCCCATCCTGTCGAGCCGCTCCGCACGCCGGACGTCCACCGCGAGTGGTGCGTCGAGCCAGCCGCGCAGCGGGCCGGCATCGCACGTACGCAAGTCGTGACAGCACGGCAGCACGGCGACCCGGGCACCGGCCGCGGTCGCGCGTTCCAGGATCTCGTCGGTCAGGGCTCCACACGCGTGGCTCGACACGACAACGTCGTCCTCGAACAGGGCGACGTCGAACAGCGGGGCCTCGACCAGCGCTACGCGCCCGTGCAGACGCGGCCACTCGGCGAGGATGGCCGCGTGGAGCTGTCCAGCAGACGACGGGAGCGCCGCGTCCAACGCCACGGCCTGCGGCGAGGTGTCGTCGAGCAGCAGCATCAGGTGCGCGAGCAGGCCATGCCCGGCGGCGAGGTCCATCACCCGGCCACCCCGGAACAGGCGACGGGTGCGGCGCGCCACCTCCCAGGCTTCGTACAACTCCTTGCGCGGCAGGACGCCGACGCCGCAGCACACGCGCGCGATGCGGTCGAAGAGCGTCCCGCCCGTGAACCGTCCGAGGTCCTTGCCGGTGAGACGCGACTTCGACCCATGCGCGAACATCGCTCCCGGCTTTCGGACGCCTTGCGGAAACGGCGCTACTTCAAGGAGGCGAGTACCTGCGCCAGCGCCTTCATGCGTGTCGCGTCGATACCGGTTGCGCTCGCCGCGTGCTCATTGACGCGCGCGGAGATCATGCCGAGAGTGGATGCGTCACCGGATGCGATGGCGTCCTCGAGCATGCCGACGCGGTCGGCCGGCACGGCGCCGGATCGTGCGAGCTGGGCGGCGTACGCGAGCGCCACCACACGGTCGGCCGGCCAGGTCACCGCCTCCTGGTGCTGGACGTTGAACGTGTTGGCGCGCACGAGCCTGGCTGCCGCCAACTCGTGCTGGGTGAGTTGCTCGGTGGGCTGCAGCGTGAAGACATCCAACCCGCGCTGCATCTCCGAGCCGTACACATGGCCGTTGTACCAGTAGGCGGACCAGTAGCCTCCCGTGATCAGCTGCTTGGCGTCCAGCGGACCGCGGTCGAAGAACGCGACTTCGGTCGGGTGCGCCGAATCGGTGAAGTCCATCACCGAGATGCCGCCCTGGTACCACGCCTGCACCATCAGGTCGCGCCCCGGCACCGGAATCAGCGAGCCGTTGTGCGCGACGCAGTTCTCCTGCGCCGTCTGTGGCGCGGGCAGCTTGAAGTAGCTCCGGAACTGCAGCTTGCGATCGACGATGTCGAAGATCGCGTTGGCGCCCCAGTTCGGCTTGTCGCTGGCCAGGCAGCGCGGCCGCATGCCGCCGCCCCACTCGTCGGTGAACACCACCTTGGTGCCGTCGTTGTTGAACGTGGCCGAATGCCAGTACGCGAAGTTCGCGTCGGCGACGGCATCGAGGCGCTTCGGCGCAACGGGGTCCGAGATGTCGAGCAGGATGCCGTTGCCGGAGCACGCGCCAGCCGCGAGCCCGACGCCCGGGAACACGGTGATGTCGTGGCACTGGTTGGTGATGGCGGTCTTCTGCGTGCCGGGGCCATGGTCGCCACCGGCCCAGAGGCCGGCGATGTTGCCCTTCTCGTCAGCGAAGATGCGTGGGCGCGCTACGATCTTTGCGTCCTGCGGCCGCGCCACCGGCACTTCGATGACGTCGATGCTGAAGAGCGCCGTCTCAGGGTCTTCCTTCGGGTCCTTCCCCGAGCAGCCCGCGAGCTCCTCCGCCGAGCGCGCGGTGGACGTGCCCGATCCATAGACGAACACGCGCGACGTGTCCCGGGCGTCCGTCACGAGCGTATGCGTGTGCGACCCGCGGCAGGTCTGCACCGCTGCGACCTGCTTCGGCGTCCGGACGTCGGTGATGTCGAAGATGCGCACCCCGCGGAAGCGTTCCTTGCTGACCGGGTCCTCCACGCCGTCCACACCGCAGTCGAGCCGCCCGCGGTTCTGCTCCACCGACATGAACAGCAGCGTGCCGTGCACGGAGATGTCGCCCTGGCCCCCCGGGCACACCACCGACGTGACGAGGGCCGGCTGTGCCGGGTTGCTGATGTCGTAGACGTTGAAGCCGCTGAAGTTGCCGATGAACAGATGCGAGCCGCTGAACGCGAGATCGGAGTTGGCGAAGTTGAGCCCACCCCACGGACGGGGCGGCGTCTTCTCACCGCTGCGGACGCTCGCCTTCTTGCCCTTGGCCGCCGGAGAGGCGGCCTTCGCCTCGGCATCCTCCTCGTCATCCCCCTGACGCGGGTTCGGCTCTCCGCCCGGCGCCTTCGGGTCGAAGAACCCCGACGGCTTCGGCAGGTTGACGAGAAGCTGCATGCCCCTGGCGGCCACGCCAGCGTCGCGCACACCAGCGGCAAGACCCACACGCGGGTCGGACGAGGCCGTCCCTGACGCGGGCGTTGCCGCGGCCGGCGACTGCGCCGCACCTGGCGACGCCACACACACGAGAACGGCCATGGCGGCCAGCATCCGCGACACACGCATCATCGTCCGAGCTCCTTCAGCACCGCGCGCATGCGCGCAATCTCCATTGCCTGGTCTGCCTCGACCTCCGAGGCGAAATCGAAAAGGTCCGGCTCCTGACCGGCGCCACGCGTCGCGAACAACTCCTGCACCATCGTCAGCGCACCGGAGTGGTGCTGGATCATGCCCTCGAGAAACAGCCGATCGAAGGCGCGGCCGTCGGCGGACGCGAGCGCCTGCATCTGTGCGGCGCTGAGCATGCCGGGCATGTGCCCGTCCGCGTGATGATGCGCGTGCGGGTCAGGGAGTGACTCGCCGCGGCGCGTGAGCCAGTCGCGCATCATCTCCATCTCGTCGCGCTGCGAGACGTCGATGCGCTCGGCCAGTCGCTTCAATGCATCGTCATGACTGCGTGTCGGCACGAGCGCCGTCATCTCGAGGGCCTGCGCATGGTGCGCGAGCATGCCCTGCACGAAGCGCACGTCCGCGGGCGTGTGGCGAATGGCGGACGTGTCGGTGGCGCGCTCGGCAGTAATCTCCCGCGTCGGTTCGCCCGGCGCACCCGGCTGGACGATGCGCGGCGGCTGCCCGACAGCGGGTGCCGTCGCCGTCTGTGCCGGATACGTTGGCGTCGCGCGAACGGAGGACGTCACAGTGCAGGGCGGCGCCAATCGGGCCGGTTCGCGACCCGACGCGTTCGCGCACGGGGCCACGAGCAGGGCGGCGAAGACGATCGGGACGGCGGGCGGACGCACGCCCCGATCATCACACAATGGCCGCGCTTCCGGAGCGGCACCCAGCGCGTCGTGCGACCGTCCGGGCCGGGCGGTTCCGGCTCATACCCCGTCGCCGAGCAGCGGGTCGTCGTCCGCGGGCTCCTCCGGCGTCAGCGGGCTCTCCGCCTCGGCGCGACGACGCTCCTCGGGTGTCAGCGCCGCGCCCTTGACGGCTTCGTCATACCCGACGTTCTGCTCCGGCCGCTCGCTGGCCTCCGCGCTCGGCCCACTGCCTGACGCGTGTTCATCGTCTTTGGTGCCTCTCATTGAGTCCTCCTGCACGGGAGGGGTGCAAGCACCGCGCCAGCCCCACGTCTCGTGCACCGCTCTCGATGCCGCGTAGTACAGTGCGGCCCGGCCATGCGCGCGCCAGTCCTCCACGTGATCCCGTTCCTGTGGAGCGGCGCCGGTGCAGTGGTGACGCGCCTGTGCGAATCGCAGGCCCGCCACGGACCGGTCGCAATCGTGACAAGCGGGCGGCGTGGCGCCGAGTCGGACTGGCCCACCTACAGGCGCCGCCTGGCCAGCGCTGGCGTGACCCACCACACCATCGACGTGTTCACGCGCGATGCGCCGCGGGTGTGGGCCGCCGTGACCGCCCTGGAGACGCTGGTTCGTCTCCTGCGTCCAGCGGTGGTGCACGCCCATGCGGGGTTGCCGTGTGCAGCCGCCGTGAGCGCACGCGACATCGCTGGCGTGCCGACCCGCATCATCGGCCAGATGTACAGCTGGGGCGTCGGCCGTCCCTCCTGGATGAACGTCCAGGATGGCTGGGCCTTCGCGCGCGCCGACGCGGTGGTGTGCTCGGCGCACGCGTATGGCGATCTGCTCGTCCAGCACGGCGTTCCGCGGAATCGGATCACCTACCTGCCGTGGGGACTGCCCCTCGATTCGCTCCCGCAGCGGCTCGACCCCAGGCGTGCCCTCACACCTGAGACGCGCCTCACGCTGGGCTTCGTGGGGCGCATCGAGCCACGGAAGGGACAGCTGCATCTGGTCCAGGCGCTTGCCGTGTTGCGCGACACGTTTCCGATGGCCCGGCTGGAACTCGTGGGGCCGGTCGCGGATGAAGCTTACGCGGCGCGGCTGGACGACGCCATCCGCGACCTCGGGCTCGATGAGGCGGTGCGG
>JAEZCY010000082.1 GCA_023429845.1 Acidobacteriota bacterium | reverse complement strand
ACGGAGGGGCGCCTCACTTGATCGTGACGCGCTTCAGACGATCCGTCACCACGAGCTTCCGCGCCACGTCGAGCCCCTCGGTCACTTCGCCGAACACGACATGCTTCCCGTCGAGGTTCGGCATGGGCGCCAGGCAGATGAAGATCTGGCTGTCTGCGAGCGCCGGGTTGCCGGCGTGTGCCATCGACACGGTGCCGGCCCGGTGCTTCAGGCCCTTGCTGAACTCGGCGACGCCGATCGGCGTCCCGCTGCTTCCCCCCGGGCTGCGCCCCCACCACTCGCGGTAGGTCATGTCGCGCGACATCTTGTCGCCCCACTGCACGAGCTGTCCCTTGACCACGCGGTGGATGCGCTGCGCGTTGTAGAAGTTCCGCTTCACGAGGTTGACGATGTGTGCGACGGTCCTGGGCGCCTTGTCCTCGAACGTCTGGATGACGATGGTGCCCTTCTCGGTCTCGATGACGATCTGGGGCCCTGTGCCTCCGGCCTTGGCTTGCGCCGTCAGATCCGGCGCGGAACTCGCAAGCCACAGCGCGGCTACCGCCAGCAGCGACAACAGTGTGCGGTTCATGGCGAGATTCTAACTCCCGCGGCCTTGGGCCTTGGGCCTTGGGCGTGACGACGCTCGGCGTTCAGCGTTCAGCGTTCAGCGTTCCTCGTTCGGCGTTCGGCGTTGTACCTTATCCTGCCGAGTTGCACTGAACCCAAGGGAGTCCTGCGTGTCTCAGCTTTTCGCGGTCAAGCCGCTGCACCAGCTCACGAGTGATGGCGAGCACGGGGAGCCACGGCTGGCCCGGTCGCTCGGGCCGGTCCAGCTGGTCTCGCTCGGCATCGGCGCCATCATCGGCGCGGGCATCTTCTCGACCGTCGGCACGGCGGCGGCGGGCGGCGCCAATCACCTGGGCGCCGGGCCGGCGCTGGTGATCTCGTTCATGTTGACGGCGATCGCCTGTGGGTTCGCGGCGCTGTGCTATGCCGAGTTCGCCTCCATGGTGCCCGTGGCAGGCTCCGCCTATACGTATTCGTACGCGACGCTCGGTGAGCTCGTGGCCTGGATCATCGGCTGGGACCTGATCATCGAGTACGCGATCGGGAACGTGGCGGTCGCCATCTCCTGGTCGGGGTACTTCCAGGAACTGCTGCGCGGGTTCGGGGTCACGTGGCCCGGATGGCTCGGCACCGACTACCGCACCGCGTTCCATGCGCTCGCCCAGTACGAGGCGGCGGGCGGTGCGGTTGCCGACCTCACGCCGAGCGTCATCCGCAATGCGCAGGCCGTGCTCGAGGCGCCGCACATCGGCGGCGTCCCCGTGCTGTTCAACCTGCCGGCGTTCCTGGTGGTGATGGCCATCACCTGGGTGCTGGTCCGCGGCATCCGCGAAAGCGTCGGCTTCAACACCGCGATGGTGATCCTGAAGCTCGTCGTCATCGCCTTCTTCCTCGCCGTCGGCGTGTTCTACGTGCGGCCCGAGAACTGGCAGCCGTTCGCGCCGAACGGGTTCGCCGGCATCAGCAGCGCGGCGGCCATCATCTTCTTCGCGTACATCGGCTTCGACGCGGTGTCCACGGCGGCCGAGGAAACCAGGGACCCGCAGCGCAACATGCCGATCGGCATGATTGGCAGCCTCGTCGTGTGCACGGTGATCTACATGGCAGTGGCCGTCGTGCTGACAGGGCTCGTGCCATGGACGGAACTGGGCACGCCGGAACCGCTGGCCACGGCCTTCTCGTCGCTCGGCATGCACTGGACCGCCGGCATCATCTCGATAGGTGCGGTGTTTGCGACGACCTCGGTGCTGATCGTGTTCCAGATGGGCCAGCCGCGCATCTTCTTCTCGATGGCACGCGACGGGCTGCTCCCCGCGTGGGCGGCGCGCGTGCACCCGAAGTACAAGACCCCGCACGTCACGACGATCATCACCGGCGTCGTCGTCGGCCTGATCGCGGGGTTTGCGAACATCGACGAGATCGTCGAGCTCACGAACATCGGCACCCTGTTCGCGTTCGTGCTCGTCGCCGTCGGCATCCTGGTGCTGCGGCACACCAATCCCGCGGCGCCTCGGCCCTTCCGCACGCCATTCGTGCCGGCCGTGCCGATCCTGGCGATCCTGTCATGCGTCTACCTGATGGTGCAGCTGCCATGGCACACATGGGAGCGCTTCATCATCTGGCTCGGGCTGGGGCTGATCGTGTACTTCGCGTACGGGCATCGCCACAGCAAGCTGCGCAAGGCGAATTGAGCGGGCGACCTGTCCGCCGGAGTCCTGGCGAAGGCGGAGGCCGGGACGGCGGTCCCTACCCGACCCATGACAGAGCGTAGATGGGCGGCAGGTCGGCGCTGACGCGGGTCCACGTGTCGCCCTGATCGGCGCTGGTCCACAGCGACCCGGTCGTGCTGCCCATGGCGAGCATCGGCGCGTCGCCGTTGCCGTTCATGCCGCTCGCGACGAGCCCATGCCTGTAAACGAGGTGGTACGCATGTTCGGCCGGCAGCCCGTCGCCCAGCACGTCGAAGGTGGCGCCGCCGTCACGTGTGCGCGACACGACGACGCGGCCCCCGACGGGGATGCGCCGCTCGTCCTTCACGGCCGGCGCGAACCAGGCGACGTCGGGGTTGCGCGGGTGAACGGCCACGGCGAATCCGAACGCCGAGGGTGCAGCCGTGGTCACCTCGCTCCACGACGCGCCGCCGTCAACCGACTTGAAGATGCCGTTGTGATGCTGCACCCAGAGCACGTCGGGGCTGGCGTCGCAGGCGGCCATGAGATGCGCGTCCTGCGCCACCGGATCGAACTCCTGCCCAGGCGGCATGTACTCGGCGCGCATGCCCTGGCTTGCGATGCGCCACGTCTGCCCGCGGTCGTCGCTGCGCCACGCACCACCGGTGGACACGGCGACGATCACCCGCTCCGGATGCGCGGGATGCGTGACAACGCTATGGATGCCCGGCCAGTCGTAGCCGCCGCCACCCCATTGCGCGCGCTCCGGGAGCATCCACAGCGGCATGTTGAGCGTCCACGTCTCGCCGCGATCGGCCGAGTGGAACAGCCCGCCCGGAATGGTCCCGCACCACAGCGCGCCAGGCTGCGAGTAGTCCGGCGCCAGCGCCCACAGCTGCTGCACCTTCCACGGCACCTCCTCGCCACGCATCGGATCGCGCACCACCGGTGCGTCCGTCGGCTTGTCCGGGTACGTGGGGGCCGCAATCTCGCGCCACTCGCCGCCGGCGTCAAGGCGATGCAACTTGCACCCGAAGTGCCCGAGGTTCAGCCCGGCATACGTCGCGCCGTCGCGCGTGTCGTGCAGCGCGATCGTGACGGGATCGCCGAGAAATGCCGACGAGGAAGGCACGAGGCCATCTGGCCCGCAGTCGTACGTGAAGAGGCCCTTACGGGTGGAAACAAGCAGCGAGATCGGCATGAGGGGTCTCCAGGGCTCTCGGGATTCGGAATTCGGGACTCGGGACTCGGGACTCGGGACTGTGGATGCGGGACTCGGGACTCGGGAGTCGGGAAGTCCGGATCGTTCGGTCGGCGAGCACACGTCGGCACGCGCCCGCCTGCCTGTTTGACGGACGGCGCAACCCGAAATCATCGGTCGCCCGTCTGGCCCGAGACGAGCGAGGATCTAGCCGCCTGACAGCGCCTGCATGACGTCCACGTCACTGTCGGGCTGCAGCGCGTCGCTGAGACGCTCGCGGTCGCGCATGGGCGTGCCATCAACGAAGACGGTGACGTGCTTGCGCAGCGCGCCCTGCTCGTCCACGAGATAGGACCGCAGCGTCGGCGTGGTGGCGAACACCTGGCCGAGCGCCTCGCGCACGGTGTCGCCCTCGACGCGGACGTCGGGGCAGGAGACGTAGCGTTGCAGGCTCGGCGTGAATCGTATGAAAGGCATGGCGAAGGTCGGAAGGTAACACAAGGAGACAGGCCCGCTGCGGGCCCCGGGTGAGACGAGGGTTCCGCGCCACATCTGACGGTGTGGCAGGTCCGAAGCAGCTACTTGCGCACGACCCATGTCGTCATGCAGCGCTGGTGCTGGACGACCGTCGTCTTCAACGGATCGAGGAGCCGACCGCCGAGCGCATCCGTCGTCGCCATGAGCTGTGCCTCGTCGACGACATACCGGGTCGTGCCGTCGGGAAGCACGTAGCGGCGGCCACCCAGATGCTCGAGCGGCATCGTCATGCCGATGCTGGACGCGAGCCGCGCGAACAGCATCCCGCCCGGCCTCAGCACACGCCACATCTCGCCGACCATCGCCTGGAAATGAGCGTCGTCGCGGGCGAAGTGGAGGACGGCGTTGCTGACCACGACATCGAATGACCTGTCAGGGTACGGCAGCTCTTCGACGGGAGCCACACTGATGTGCTGCGCATCGCGAGATGGCGCCACTGAAGCAGCCAGCTGACGCACGGATGCAACCGCGACGGGGTCCTCGTCCACCGCGTGGACGTCGAATCCCTCGCGCAGCAGGTACACGAGATTGCGGCCGCCGCCACAGCCGGCATCCAGCACGCGCGCGCCCGGCGCGATCCGCCCGCGGAGCAACTGGTCGAACAGGTAGATGTCGATGTTGCCGAACAGCGCCTGCAGATCCATCAAGCCCCGACCGTCATACGCCCATGTTCCAGGTGTCGATGTGCCAACGCCATTCGTCGCCGTCCTGCTTCCACACCACGCAGAACTTCGCGCCGACCTCGTTGCCGTCCTTCAACGTCAGGGTGGCGGTCCCGATCTCGTGCGCGACGGCGCCGTGCACCTCGAGCTCCAGGGTGGAGAGCTGCAGGCGGGCTACGCCGAGCTGGGCCGCGGCCGCGACCCAGAACTGTTCGAGTGCCTCGCGGCCACGCACGATCGGCATGTCGGGTGGCAGGGCCCGCGCGTCGGCGGTGTACGCATCGCGCGCGGCCCTCGCCGGATCACCGGCGCTCATCGCCTCCTCGAACCTGCGGTTCGTCCGAGCTATCGCCGCGCGTACGTCATCCTCGTCCTGCGCCATGACGCCTCCTGACACGTGGTGGAGCCCAGCGTAGACGAGCGGCTGTGAACCAGCAAGCCGCTCTCACGCCCTACGCCCGACACGGTCGGACTTCGTCGTTGGGCCTTCGGCCTCGACGCTGGGATCGGGTAGGACGAGCTGTCCAGCTCGCCCCAAGGGTGCTAGGCCGGCTCGACGATGACATCGGTCCTGACCGAGTTGGCGATGAAGCAGGCATGGTGCGCCTCGTCGTGCATCGCACGCACTTCGTCATCAGAAGGCAGACGCGCGCCGCTGAACGCGATGGCCGGCCGCAGTACGACGCGCGTCATCGCCAGCCGACCCTCGCCGTTGGCGGCCATCGTGCCCGTCGCGTTGTCGTCGTAACTGTCGACGATGAAGCCGCGCCCGGCAGCGATCGACAGGAACCACAGCATGTGGCAACTCGAAAGCGACGCGACGAAGGCCTCCTCGGGATCGACGCCGAGAGGATCGGACATCGGCACGCGCACGTGTTGCGGCGACGCCGACGCCGGCACGGTCGCGCCGCCGTCGAACATCCATCGGTGCGCGCGGCTGTAGCGGTTGTCGGTGAACGCCGCGTCGAAGCGTTCCCACGAGATGGTAGCGGTGTATTCGGGCATGGCGGTACCAGCGATTGACGGCGCCCGCCGGGCAAGGCCCGGCGGCTACGTACAAGGCGCTACGTACAAGGCGCGGCGGCTACGTACGGAGAAGGCGTCGCCCCGAAGGCCGACGGCCGACCGACGAAGGCCGACGCTATGCGATCGTCACGGGCATCGGCACGACATGGTGGATGACGTACGAGCCGTAGTCGTCGTTCCGCGACGTCGGCTGCACGCGTCCCTTTGCGTCGGTAGCGCGCGACATCAACACCACGGCACCCGGAGCATCGGGGACCTGCCATCGGAACTGCCAGCGACGCCACGCCCACGCGCTCTGCGGATCGATGAACTCGCCGTCGCGCCAGGTGGCGCCGCCGTCCGTACTCACCTCGATCCGCGTCACCGGGCCGTCGCTCCATGCCGCACCGACGATCTCCGTCGTGGCGCCACGCCTCACCGACCCATCTGCTGATGGCCTCGCGATGAGCGACTTGACCTGCGCGCCCATGAGCGGCCGACGCACGGGGTATCCACCGGAGCGATCCCAGTACGCGTAATCGGTCGTTTCCCAGTAGCCGTCGAACTCGCCAGCGACGGCCTCGATTCCCGCGAGCCACTTCACCGACGCCATGCCGTAGCACCCCGGCACGATCAGCCGCACCGGTGCGCCGTTGGCGGCCGGCAGTGGTTGCCCGTTCATGGCGTATGCCACGAGTACGTCGCGCGCCTCTACTTCACCCAGCGCCAGGCTGCGGTGGAAGGAGATCGCGCCACGCGGATGCGGCACGTTCTTGACCTCGCCGCTGTCGCCGCCCTCGAACACCAGTCGCGTGGCCCGCGCATCGACGCCAGCCTTGGCCAGGACGTCCACGACACGCACACCGGTCCACTCCGCCGTGCTGACCGCGCCGCGCGCCCACTGGACACCCGAGACTGCCGGCGTCAGGAACGATCGCCCGTTGCCCGCACACTCGAGCGTCACGACGCGCGACGCACTCGGCAATGCGCGCAACTGCTCGAGCGACAGCGTGAGCGGTTGCGCCACGGCGCCCTTCACGCGCAGCGACCACGACGACGCGTCCACCGACGGCACGGCGAAGTGGCTGCGGACGTAGTGCTGGTCGGTCGGCGTGATGAAGTCCGACAGCCCGGCGAAGTCGTACTCGAGGTTCTCCGGCGCCGCCTGCCTGACGATGCGATGTCCCTGCATGACCACCTGCGCCAGCGCGTCCGAGGACCGGCCAGCGAACGCCGCGGCTGTTGCCGCGAAGGAACCGAGTTGAAGGAACGTCCGGCGAGGATGACTCACGCAACCCGCCCTTCCCGCAATACGCCGATCTTCGGGCATGTGTCGTTGAGGATGCACCGGCCACACAGCGGGAACACGGGCTTGCACACGTGCTGCCCCCACGTGACGAGGTACAGGTTGATTGTGGACCACCACCGGCGCGGAGCCACGTCGTACAGTGCCCGCTCGGTCTGCTCCGGTGTTCGCGTACGCACCCAGCCAAACCGTTTCGCGATACGGTGGACGTGCGTGTCCACGCAGATGTTGTCACGGCTGCGGCAGGCGACGATGAGCGTGAGGTTCGCCGTCTTCCGCCCCACGCCCGGCAGCGTCAACAACTCCTCCATCGTCGTCGGCACCTGGCCGCCATGCCGATCCACGAGCAGGCGCGCCGTCTCCTTCACGTGCACGGCCTTGTTCCGGTAGAAGCTGACCGGATAGATCAGCTTCTCGATGCGACTGGTCGGGAGCCGTGCCAGCGCCGCGGGTGTCGGGGCAACCGCGAACAGACGCAGCGACGCCGCAAGCGTCACCGGGTCCTTCGTCTGCGCCGACAGCATCGTCGAGACGAGGACCTGGTAGGCGTCACCCATCAGTTCCTCGGCGATCTTTTCTATGGCTGGCAGCTCGAGCGACCTGATCGCGCGTCCCAGCCGCGTCAGCGTCGGCGCGATGGGCAGCGGCGGGCGAAGCGTCGGGACGGGAACGTTCATTGAATTGGAAATTGGAAATCTGAATTTGAAATTTCCAATTGCGCCGTCACGGAACGTAGCTTCCCGGTATCGGCGTGAGCGGCGGGCGACCTTCGATGACCTCTATCACGTTGCGGGCGGCCAGGTTGCACATCGCCGTGCGCGTCTCGCGCGTGGCGCTCCCGAGATGGGGGATGAGCAGCGCGTTCTCGAACCGCAGCAGCCCGGGGTGCACCACCGGTTCGAGTTCGTAGACGTCCAGCGCGGCGCCGGCGATCCAGCCGCCGTCGAGCGCCGAGACGATCGCGGCTTCCTCCACCACGGGACCGCGCGCCATGTTGACGAGGTACGCCGTGGGCTTCATGAGGCGGATCGTCGTGTGATTGAGGAGGTGGCGGGTCTCCGGGGTGAGAGGCACGTGCAGCGTCACCACGTCGGAGCGCCGCAGGAGTTCCTCGAACGGCAGCGCTTCGTAGGGCACGCCATCAGGGCCGGCAATCACCTCGTCTGGCCGGCGCGGCGACCGCATGTAGACGGTCCGCATGCCGAAGGCCGCAGCCTTGGCGGCCACGGCCTGGCCGATGCGCCCCATGCCGATGATTCCGAGCGTCTTGCCGACGAGATCCATGCCGAGCAGCAGGTCCAGCTGGAACCCTTCCCACCGGCCGGCGCGCAGGAAGCGCTCCCCTTCTCCCAGACGACGCGTGACGCCGAGGATCAGGCCCCACGTGAGCGCAGCGCATGCCTCGTCGAGCACGTCGGGCGTGTTGGTGGTGACCACCTTGCGCTCCCGCGCGGCCGCGACGTCGATGTTGTTGTACCCGACCGCGACGTTGGCGACGATGCGCAGATCCGGCAGCTGCTCGAGGACTGTCGCGTCCAGCTTGTCGGTGCCCTGCGCGACGATGGCGGCGCAACCCTTCGCGCGCGCGAGCAGTTCGTCCGGCGTGGGGCTCCCCTGCCGCTCGAACACGTCGAGCTCGGAGTGCCGTGCGAGGAGGTCGAGTGTCTCCGGGAACAAACGCCTGGAGACGAAGACACGCGGACGTGGTGCAGTGGACATGCTCGTGGCGAAGGTGTGGGCAGCCTCAGTGCCCGTAGGACTGGCAGAAGCCGCAGTGGTGACAGGTGACGTGCGGCTCGACGACACAGGGCGCATCCGGTTCGGCCGGCGCGAGGAAGACGAAACGGCCGTGCGACAGGTGCGACTTCCAGGATACGGGCGACTGAGGCGATTGGCGGCTCGGCGCCGCCTTCGCCGAGGCTTCGGCGCCAGGGAAGCCGTCTTTACCAGCTCCGACCGCCACGTACCTGCCGACGGCTTCGCGGACCAACGCGCGGATTTCGTCTTCGTGCATCACCAGGCCCCCTCGGTCTCGACCGCGTCCACGATGCCGATGATGGCGGCGTCGACGGGCGCGCCTTTGCGTCCCAACGCGTCACCGGCCGCTTTCCCTTCGATCACGTAGAGGACGCGCTCGCCCACGCCGGCGCCGACGCTGTCCACGGCGAGCACGACGTTGCCGCGAGCCGTGCCGTCGGGCAGCTCCGGCTGCACGAGCAGGAGCTTCGCGCCGTGCAGCTTCGCGTGCTTCTGGGTGGCGACGACGGTGCCGATGACGGTGCCGACCTGCATGTCAGGCGACGACGTCCGTGTGGTCCACGATGCCGACGATGCTGGCATCGGTAGGCACCTCGGCCGGGTGGAACGGGAACGCCGCCTCGCGGCCGCGGACGTAGAACACGCGCTCGCCCACGCCCGCGCCGGTGGCGTCGGTGGCCACGAGCGGACGACCGGCGTCGGCGCCATCGCGCGCCACGGGCTGGATCAGGAGCAGTGGGACGCCAGACAACCGCGCGTCCTTGTGCGCACAGACGACGGTGCCGACCACGCGAGCGAGGTGCATGTCACCGGCTCGCCATCAGGCGACCGACACCGTGTCGACGATGCCGACGATGGCCGCGTCCACGGGCGATTGCGCCAGACCGTCGGCCATGCGCGCGGAACTGCCGGAGACGACCAGGACGGTCTCTCCCGCACCCGCGTCCACCGTGTCGACCGCCACCAGCGGGGAGCCCTCGAGCTGTCCTTCGGGCGACACCGGACGAACGAGCAGGAGCTTGGCGCTCAGCAGCCGGTCGTCCTTGCGGGTCGCCACGACAGTGCCGACGACCCTGCCGAGCATCATTTCCCGGCGGCCTTGCCGATCGGCAGCACGTCCTCGAGGTTGCTGTGCGGCCGCGGGATGACGTGCACCGACACCAGCTCGCCGACGCGGCGGGCAGCAGCCGCGCCCGCATCCGTCGCGGCCTTGACGGCTGCGACGTCGCCACGGACGATGGCCGTCACGTACCCCGCACCGATCTTCTCCCAGCCGACGAGCGAGACCTTGGCGGCCTTCACCATCGCGTCCGCTGCTTCGATCATCGCCACGAGACCCTTGGTCTCGATCATTCCGAGTGCTTCACCCATATACGAATCACCTGGCGCCTCGCGCCGGCTGGCGCGGGCTGTCCGCGCGTGTCTGGCCATCGGTCCCGCGTCAGGCGTCGCGTGTCACCTGGCGTACCGCGTCGGCGATGAGGGCCGCGAGCTCGCGGTATGTTAATCGAATTTCCCCGGCGTCGCCGCTGCCCCCCGGCCGGGTCACCACGGACGGCACGATGCGCGGCCCGTCCGACGCCGGAGCCTCCACGAACTGGCACGTCGCACCGTCTCCTGAGATCTGGGTCGGATCGGTGCAAATCGGCGCCGGCGACTTGATTCCGTAGAAGTCGCGCAACCCCTGGAGCCGGTCCACCTCCTCGCGCGAAATCAGGTTCTCGCGACCGAGCTGCCGCGCCACGAGCGTGATTTGCGCGAAGTGCTCCATCGTTTCCATCTTGAAGTACGCGTTCATCAGGTCCTGCCCGCAGGTGAGCGCGCCGTGGTTGGCGAGCAGCAGCCCGTCGTGCGCCGTGACGTACTTCTTCACGGCATCGGGCAGTTCCTGAGTGGAGGGCGTCGCGTACTCGGCGATGGGCACGCTGCCGAGCGAAAAGATGATCTCGGCCAGCGACGACTTGTTCAGCGGGATGCCGGCCACCGCGAACCCGGTCGAGAGCGGCGGGTGGGCGTGGACCACCGCGTTCACGTCCGGACGCACCTCGTACACCGCGAGGTGCATCTTGAGTTCGGTGGAAGCGTCGCGATGACCAGCCACCTTGCGGCCCTGCATGTCGGTGACCACCATCATGTCCGGGGTCATGAACCCCTTGGACACGCTCTTGGGTGTGGCCAGCAGGTGCGTGTCGTCGAGCCGCACGCTGATGTTGCCGTCGTTGGACGCCACGTACCCGCGTGCGTACACGCGCCGGCCCACTTCGCAGATATCGGCGCGCAGCTGTTCTTCGCGGGGCGTCATGGCGTGGTGGTCGGGGGCGTCGCGGGCGCGTCAGCGGGACCGCGTCGCCTGGGCATCATAGGCGGAACGGCAGCGCTCTGAACAGAAGAAGGCCGGCTCTCCCGAACTGGTGCGCGAGGTGAGGGCGCGCTCCTGCAGGATGTACGTGCCGCAGACCGGATCCTGCACGAGCGTGCCGTTGGACCGCGCGGCGGCGCGCGAGCCGCCTGTCGCGCCGGCACCGGCCGCCTGCGGCACGGCGAAGAGACCGCGGAGCAGGCCGCCGACAATCAGCATCAGCGCCCGCACCAGCAGAAACAGCAGGAGGAGCTTGAGCAGCCAGCCCAGCACCTCAGCCTCCCTGCGTGGTCGGGCCCGCCGGCGTCCCGCCTGACGAGGTCCCGCCGGTTGCCGCGCCGCCCCCCGTGCCGGGATGGGCGGCCTCGAGACCGTCGAGCGCCTGCCGCGCCGCGCGCGCTTCCGGCGACTCCGGCGGAGCCAGCGCCACTACCTGCTTCCAGGCCTCCGCGGCACCGGCGAGGTCCTGCTTGCCGAAGGCGCGGACGATGCCCAGGTTGAGCCACGTTTTCGTGTGCTTCGGGTCGATGTCGAGCGACCGCGCGAACTGCGCGAGCGCCTTGTCGGTCTGGTTCGTGTAGTAGTAGCTGACCGCGAGGTCCGTGCTGACGTCGGGATTGGCCGGCGCGGCCGAGAGCGACGCCTCGTACCACTTCACCGCGTCGCCGTACCGCTCGGCATCGAAGTACATGTTGCCGAGCTGCGTCCGCGACTGGGCGTCCTTGGGATTCTGCTGCGCCTGCGCCTCGAGCTGCTGGACGCGGCCGGCGTCCACGGGCGTGGCGGTGCTGCGCGGCGCGCTGCCCCCCTGCGCCGGCTGGCCCTGCTGCGGGCCCTGAGCGGCCTGGCTCGGGGCGCTCGCCACC
>JAEZCY010000027.1 GCA_023429845.1 Acidobacteriota bacterium | reverse complement strand
GTCATAGCATCGCGGGCGTGTAGTGCTTCCCCTACCAGAGGGTGCTCATGCCCACCTACTCAGCGGCGTCCATTCGCAACGTGGCTGTGGTCGGCCACAACGGCTCCGGCAAGACCCAGCTCATCTCCGCCATGCTGTTCACGGCGGGCGCCACGACGCGGCTCGGCCGCGTGGACGATGGGACCGCACCGACCGATTTCGACGAGGAGGCGGTTGCCCGCAAGCATACGCTCGCGGCGACGCCGGCGTGGCTCGAGTGGCAGGGCGCCAAGGTCAACCTCGTGGACACGCCCGGCTTCGGCAACTTCCTGAGTGAAACCGGCGCGGCGCTTCGGGTGACCGACGCGGCCCTCGTGGTCGTGGACGCCGTGTCTGGCGTCGAGGTGCAGACCGAGCGGGTCTGGAAGCTCGCTGCGGATGAAGGCATGGCGCGGCTGGTCGTGGTGAACCGGCTCGATCGCGAACGTGCCAGCTTCGCGACCGCGCTCGAGAACCTGCAGGCCGCGTTCGGCCGCACGCTCGTTCCGGTGCAGCTGCCGTACGGCGAGGAGAAGGGCTTCCGCGGCGTCGTCGACCTGATCGGGCAGCGGGCGTACACCTATGAGGGTGGGACGGGTCGCGGCAAGGCCGTCGCCATTCCGGAAAGCCTTTCGGCCGCAGCCAGGGACGCGCGCGAAGCGCTCGTCGAACTGGTGGCCGAGGCCGACGACGAGTTGATGTCGCGGTTCTTCGACGAGGGGACGCTGTCGGATGAAGAACTCGTGAGCGGCCTGCGAATGGCGGTGCAGCAAGGCGCGGTGATACCGGTGTTCTGCGCGTCCGGCCTCGAGAACATCGGGGCCGACCGGCTGCTCGAGGCTCTCGTGCAGTTCGGGCCCTCGCCCGCCGATCGCCCGGTGCCGGCTATCGACCGCGCGAACGATGCGCGCGTCGCGATCACGGCCGACGAAGCGGCCCCGGCGGGGATCTTCATCTGGAAGACCGTCGCCGACCCGTTCGCGGGCCGCGTCTCGCTGTTCCGCGTTGTCACGGGCGTGGTCAGGAATGACACGACGCTGACGAACGTGACGCGGGGCACGCAGGAGCGCATTGCGCACCTGCTCGCGCTGCAGGGCAAGACGCAGTCACAGGTCAGCGAGTTGAGGGCCGGCGATCTCGGTGCGCTCGCCAAGCTCAAGGACGCGCAGACCGGCGACACACTCTCGGACAAGGCCGGCGATTTCGCGCTGCCGCCGATCGCCTTCGCGGCCCCCTTGATGGCGTATGCGCTCGAGCCGAAGGCGCGCGGGGACGAGGAGAAAATCAGCGCCGCGCTGCATCGCCTGCAGGAAGAAGACCCGACGATCAGGACCGATCGCGACCCGCGCACGCACGAACTGCTGATCTCGGGCCAGGGCCAGATGCACCTCGAGGTGACCGTGGCGAAGCTGAAGCGCCGCTTCGGCGTGGACGTCACGCTCAAGCTGCCGCGCATTCCCTACCTGGAGACGATCACGGCATCTACCGAGGCCCACGGGCGCCACAAGAA
Source organism: Acidobacteriota bacterium (assembly GCA_023429845.1). Taxonomy (GTDB): domain Bacteria; phylum Acidobacteriota; class Vicinamibacteria; order Vicinamibacterales; family Vicinamibacteraceae; genus Luteitalea. The sequence continues at coordinate 4,046 of JAEZCY010000027.1, read as the reverse complement.
GCAGACGGGCGGGCACGGCCAGTTCGGCGACTGCAAGATCCGCGTGGAGCCGCTCCCGCGCGGCTCCGACTTCGAGTTCCACGACGACATCTTCGGCGGCGCCATCCCGCGCCAGTTCGTGCCCGCCGTCGAGAAAGGCATCCAGGACGCCCGCACGCGCGGCTTCCTGGCCGGTTATCCCATGGTGGACTTCAAGGCGACCGTCTTCGACGGCTCCTACCACCCGGTGGACAGCAACGAACTCTCGTTCAAGATGGCCGGCTCCATCGCCTTCCGCGACGCCATGACGCGTGCCCGGCCGGTGCTGCTCGAGCCGGTCATGCAGGTCGAAGTCCACGCCCCCAACGACTACGCCGGTGACCTGATGGGCGACCTCAACGGACGCCGGGGACGCATCAGCGGCATGGAGGCGCGTGGGCACGCCACGGTGATCAAGGCGCAGGTGCCGATGTCCGAGATGCTCACCTACGAGCAGCACCTGACCTCGGCGACCGGCGGGCGCGGCTCCTACAACATGACGCATTCGCACTACGAGGAAGTGCCCCCGCACCTGCAGTCGAAGATCGTCGCGGCGCACCGGTCCGAGCACGGCATGGAGCACAGCGACGCGTAAGTACGTCGACGCCGGGCCTGCCCGCGTGAGCTGAGTACGTAGCCGCCGGACCCGGCCCGCGTGAGGTGAGTACGTAGCCGCCGGGCCTCGCCCGGCGGGCCGCGCTTCATCTGCGCTACGCTTGAGCCCACATGAACCGTCGTCGCCTGCTGCTCGCCGCCACGCTGCTCGCCGCCGCGGGGTACACGGTCATCACCGGCGCTCAGGCCCAGACGCCAGCGGCGTCACCGCCGGCCGCGGCGCAGTACCGCTGGTACAAGGGCAACACGCACACCCATACCCTCAACAGCGACGGTGACAGCACGCCGGACGAGGTCGTGCGCTGGTACCGGGAGCACCGCTACCACTTCGTCGTGTTGACCGACCACAACTTCCTCACGGACGTCACCGCACTGCAGGCGCTGCACGGCGCCGACGAGAAATTTCTCGTCATCAAGGGCGAGGAGGTCACCTCGAGCTACGACCGCAAGCCGCTGCACATCAACGGGCTCGACGTGGCACGCAAGGTGGTTCCCGCGCAAGGCGGCAGCAGCGTGGCGGACGTGCTCCAGAGGAACGTGGACGCCATCCGCGACGTGGACGGCATCCCGCACATCAACCACCCGAATTTTGGCTGGGCCATCACGGCCGATGAACTCGCCGCCGTCAGGAACAACCGATTGTTCGAGATCTACAACGGCCACCCGACGGTCAACAATCTCGGAGGCAGCGGCCGGCCTGGTCTCGAACAGATGTGGGACGTGATCCTGACGCGCGGCATCCTGCTGTACGGCATCGCCGTGGACGATGCGCACCATTTCAAGCGCCCATGGGATCCCGCCGCCTCCAGACCCGGACGGGGGTGGGTCGTGGTGCGGGCGCCACGCCTCGAGTCACGCGCGATCGTCGAGGCTCTCGACCGCGGCGAGTTCTATGCCTCGACCGGCGTCGAGTTGGCCGACTACACGGTGACCGACAAGGCGATCACGATCGAGGTGAAGGCCACGGCGTCCAGCGGCTACCGGATCCAGTTCATCGGCGAAGGTGGCGCCGTGCTGAGAGAGTCCGACGGCCCGACGGCGACGTACACGCGCACGGGACGCGAGCCGTACGTGCGGGCGAAGATCATCGAGTCCAACGGCGCCCTGGCGTGGACGCAGCCGGTGATGGGCACACCCCGCTCGTAGCTCGTCACGAGACGGCCTCTGACGTCCCGGGCTCGAGATCGGCAAGCCGGCCAAACCAGCGCCGGCGGCGTGCCTGCCGGTTCGCGGCCCGCCATTCCGACAGGTCCATCGCGAGACGCCCCAGGACGAACGGCGCGACCATGCCCACCGTTGACGCGGTCACGCTGTAGATGACGCCCCCCGCCATCACCACGGGCAGCACCAGGAACAGCCGCGACATCTGCTGGGCCACGGCCGACTGCAGCCAGAGTGACGAACGCATCGGGGCCCCCAGCACGTCGAGCAGCCCGCTTGCGGCCACCATCAGCAGCAGCCAGCGGCCCCGGCCGGCGAGTACGTCCCACTGCGGGTGCCACTCGCCGCCGCGCATCGCGAAGATCGCCATCGTGAGCAGCGGCGTGAAGACCGCGCCGACGAGCATCATCAGCCCCATCAACTCGCGGGCATGTCGCATCTGGCTGACCTCGCGCGACGCTGCCCGCGTCGCGGGCGAGCGACCGAGCGCCACGAGGCGTGCGGAGGTCCTGACGAACAGCAGCGTCGAGGAGGCGCCCGTCTCGAGCAGGTACAGCAGGATCCCGAGCTCCGGCGCCTGATCCTCGAACACCGCCAGCGTGGGGAAGACCACGGCGATCGCGGATCGAGCGCCTGATCCGAGCTGGCCGAGGAGAACCGACATCATCGACTGGCCGCAGTGGGGTTCGCGGTGTCGAGGGCGCGTGGGACCGCGTACGGCTCACCGAACATCTGCGCGCGTATACGCTCGCGCTCGCCTGGCGCCAGACTCCCGAGATCGGCGAGCAGGCGCAGCGCGAAGAAGACCCAGAAGAATGCCTGGGTCGTCCCGAAGAACAGCATGAACGGCCATCCCACCAGCACGGACAGGAACATGACTGCCGTGCGGCTGCCCTGCCAGGCCACGCTCGTCTCGAGCCAGTGGACCGACCGCACGGGAGCGATCAGCGTGTCGATGACGACGCTGGCGACCAGCATCAACGCCATCCATTTCCCGCGATCGAGGAACGCGCCCAGATCGAGGTGGAGGCCGCCCTTCGACGCCTCGATGGCCGTGACCGCCGACAACATGACCGCACACGCGAGACTGAAGGGACCCACGAAGAACAGCAGCACGCGCCACGCCTCGTGAAGACGCCAGGCAGCCGGCGCGTCTGCCACGTGCGCACGTCGGCTCGTCATGACGCGCACGCCAAGCAGCGCGGAGGCGAGCAGCGTCTCGCCGACGAACAGCAGCATCGCCAGCGCCACGCTGTCGTCCTCGACGATGGCGAGTGTGGGGAACAGGAACGCCGTGAAGGCCCAGAGGCCGCGCCCGGCGCCTAGGCGCCCGACGAGCGACTGGAGGACGTGGGAGGACATCACCCGTCACAACGAGGCGCGTCGGCGCGGCGAACGGCTGGGGTGCCCGGGCGGGAAAGCAGGCGGCGGGTTGGGTCGACAAGAAAGGCCGCGTCGTACGACGCGGCCCTTTCGTGTCCCAGATGGGCACGTTCGGAGAACGCGCCGACCCTTATTCTTCCTTCTTCGGCTTCGCGGCCTTGCGGGCGCGCTTCGGCTTCTCGTCGAGTTCCGGCGCGCCTTCGTCCTGCAGCTTCTTCACCGCGGCTCGTGCACGGCCGCGCAGTCCCTTCGGCTGCTCGGCGGCCTCGGCCTGCGGCGCTTCGGCGTTCGGGTCGTACTCGCTGCCGACGAGTTCGATCTGCGCGACCTCGGCGGCGTCGCCGCGGCGATGTCCGAGCTTCAGCAGGCGGGTGTATCCGCCCTGCCGCTCGGCAAAGCGTGGCGCGATCGAGTCGAACAGCTTGGTCACGATCTTCTTGTCCGCCACGTCGCGCGCCACGAGGCGCTCGGCGGTCATGCGGCGGACCCGCTTCTCCTCGTCGGTTCCCTGCCCGACGAGACTGCGCTTGGCGATCGAGATGATGCGCTCGACGTAGGGGCGCAGTTCCTTCGCCTTGGGCACCGTGGTCTGAATCCGCTCGTGGCGGAGCAGCGCCTGGGCCTGGTTGCGCAGGAGCGCGATGCGGTGCTCGGTGACGCGTCCGAGCTTGCGGTGGGCAACAGCGTGTCTCATTGGTCTGCTCGTCTCATGCAGCCTGCGGCCTGCAACCTACTGCCTACTTGATCTCGTAGGCTGCAGGCCGCAGGCCCGTAGGCTTCCTACTGAGGCTGCTCCACGCTCATGCCGAGGCTGAGACCCATCGTCTGGAGGATCTCCTTGATCTCGTTGAGCGACTTGCGGCCGAAGT
>JAEZCY010000337.1 GCA_023429845.1 Acidobacteriota bacterium | reverse complement strand
TGCACGCCGATGTCGACGAACGCGCCGAAGTTGGCGACGTTGGTGACGACGCCCTCGAGCACCATGCCCGGCTGCAGATCGGAGAGTTGCTGCACCGAGTCCTTGAACTTCGCGGTGCGGAACTCGGGGCGAGGATCGCGCCCCGGCTTCTCGAGCTCGGCCAGGATGTCGCGGACGGTCGGCGTGCCGAACCGGTCGTCGGCAAACGACGCCGGGTCGAGCGTGCGCAGGAACGCGCTGTCGCCGATGAGTGACGGCAGGTCGCGGCCGGTGACCTGCGCGATGCGCTGTACCACCTCGTAGGCCTCCGGGTGTACGGCGGACGCGTCGAGCGGGTCCGGGCCGTTGAGGATGCGGAGGAAGCCTGCCGCCTGCTCGAACGTCTTCTCACCGAGCCGCGGCACCTCGAGCAGTTCGCGACGACGCGTGAACGGCCCGCGCTGCGTCCGGTGGTCGACGATCTGTGCGGCCAGCCGCGAGTTCAGCCCCGAGATGCGCGCCAGCAGGGCCGGAGACGCGGTGTTCACGTCGGCGCCGACCGCGTTCACGCAGTCCTCCACCACGCCATCGAGCTGGCGGGCCAGCGCGGCCTGGCTGACGTCGTGCTGGTACTGGCCGACGCCGATCGACTTCGGCTCGATCTTCACGAGCTCGGCGAGCGGGTCCTGCAACCGGCGGGCGATCGACACGGCGCCGCGCAGCGTCACGTCGAGATCGGGCAGTTCCCTGGATGCCAGTTCCGACGCGGAGTACACCGACGCGCCCGCCTCCGAGACGACGACGCGCGTGAGCTTCAGCTCGGGGTACTTCTCCATCATGTCGGCCACGAGCTTCTCGGTCTCGCGCGAGGCGGTGCCGTTGCCTATCGCGACCAGTTCCACCTTGTGGCTGACGCAAAGGGCGGCCAGCGCCGCGATGGATCCGTCCCAGTCCTTGCGTGGCTCGTGCGGATAGATGGTGGCGGTCGCCACGACGGCGCCCGTGTTGCTGGCCACCGCGACCTTCACGCCCGTGCGGATGCCGGGATCGAGTCCCATCGTCACGCGCGTGCCCGCCGGCGCCGCGAGCAGCAGGTCGCGCAGGTTGCTGCCGAAGACACGGATCGCTTCCTCCTCGGCCATCTCCCGGAGCTTCGTCTCGACGTCGTTCTCGAGCTTCGGCTGCAGCCGCGCCTTCCACGCCAGCGTGACCGCGCTGCGCAGGAAGTCGTCGGACGGACGAGCCTGGTGCGACACGCCGGCAAACGCCGCGATGCGCTTCTCTGGTTCACCGAGCGGCGCACCGTTCTCGTCGTCGGGCAGCACGATCGAGAGCTTCAGCACGCCTTCCTTGCGTCCCCGCAGCAGCGCGAGCACGCGATGCGACGGCAGCTTGCCGACGGGCTCCTTCGCGTCGAAGTAGTCGCGGAACTTCGCGCCCTTCTCCTCCTGGCCCTCGACCACCTTCGAGCGCAGCGTGCCCTGCTCCCAAACGTAGGTGCGCAGACCGCCCACGAGCTCCGGCGCTTCCGAGAAACGCTCGATGAGGATCGCGCGTGCGCCGTCGAGCGCCGCCGCGACGTCGAGCACGCCCGTGGCCTCGTTGACGTACTCGGCCGCGGCCTCCTCGGGCACGAGCGCCGGGTTGGCGAGCAGCGCGTCGGCAAGCGGCTCGAGCCCCTGCTCACGCGCGACCTGCGCCTTCGAGCGCTTCTTCGGCCGGTGCGGGGCGTAGAGGTCCTCGAGGCGCGTCTTGCTATCGGCGCTGCGGATGGCGTCCTCGAGCTCCGGCGTGAGCTTCTGCTGTTCGACGAGCGACGCGAGGATTGCCGTGCGTCGCTCCTCGAGCTCGCGCAGGTAGCGCAGGCGCTCCTCGAGCGTGCGCAACTGCGCATCGTCGAGTCCGCCGGTCGCCTCCTTGCGGTACCGGGCGATGAAGGGCACCGTCGCGCCTTCGTCGAGCAGTGCCACCGCGGCGATGACCTGCCGGGCGGAAACGGTGAGTTCCTGTGCGATCCGGTCGAGGATCGGCGTGAAGACGACCGGAGAGTCGGCCGGAGTTGTCGTCATGGTCGTGTGCCTTCTGGCGCTACGGGGCGCGTTCGGGGAACGCGGCCTCGCTTCGTTCTACTGGCGCGTTCGGGGAACGCGCCCTACCTTCGTTCTACTGGCGCGTTCGGGGAACGCGCCCTACCTTCGTTTCGAGGAACGCGCGCGGCCGTCGTGTCGGGGTTCGGGCGCCTTCATGTCATTGGTGGGCGGCGATGTTCACAGCGACGCGCAGGCCGTCGCGCGGGAACGCGTCCTATCTCGTGAGCTTGCGGTACTTGACGCGGTGCGGCGTATCGGCGGCGGTGCCGAGCCGGCGATGTCGATCGGCTTCGTAGTCCTGGTAGTTGCCCTCGAACCACACGACGGTGCTGTCGCCCTCGAAGGCGAGGATGTGCGTGGCGATGCGATCGAGGAACCAGCGATCGTGGCTGATGACGACGGCGCAGCCGGCGAAATCGAGCAGCGCCTCCTCGAGGGCGCGCAACGTGTCGACGTCGAGGTCGTTGGTCGGCTCGTCGAGCAGCAGCAGGTTGGCACCGCTGCGCAGCAGCTTGGCCATGTGCACGCGGTTGCGCTCGCCACCCGAGAGCTGCCCCACGAGCTTCTGCTGATCCCGCCCCTTGAAGTTGAACCACGAGACGTAGGCCCGCGACGCCACCGTGCGCTTGCCGAGCGTGATCTCGTCGTTGCCGCCCGAGATCTCCTCCCACACCGACCGGTCCCCCTTCAACGCGTCGCGCGACTGGTCCACGTACCCGAGTTGCACCGTCTCCCCGATGCGCAGCGTGCCGGCGTCGGGTGTCTCCTGGCCCGTGATCATGCGGAACAGCGTCGTCTTGCCGGCGCCGTTCGGGCCAATCACGCCGACGATGCCGCCGCGCGGCAGCGTGAACGTCAGGTCGTCGAAGAGCAGGTTGTCGCCGAACGACTTGCGCAACTGGCGCGCCTCGACCACCACGTCGCCGAGCCGCGGGCCCGGCGCGATGTAGATCTCGACCTGGTCGATCTTCTCGCGGGCGTCCTGCGCGAGCAGATCCTCGTAGGCGTTGAGGCGCGCCTTGCCCTTGGCCTGCCGCGCGCGTGGCGACATGCGGATCCACTCGAGCTCGCGCTGCAGCGTGCGCTGCCGACGCGACTCCGCCTTGGCCTCCTGCGCCAGCCGCTGCTGTTTCTGCTCGAGCCAGCTCGAGTAGTTGCCCTGCCAGGGAATGCCCTGGCCGCGATCGAGCTCGAGAATCCAGCCGGCGACGTTGTCGAGGAAGTAGCGATCGTGCGTGATCGCAACGACGGTGCCCTTGTATTCCTTGAGGAAGTTCTCGAGCCACGCCACCGATTCGGCATCGAGATGGTTTGTGGGCTCGTCGAGCAGGAGCAGATCGGGCGACTGCAGCAACAGGCGGCACAGCGCCACGCGACGCTTCTCTCCGCCCGACAGCGTGGTCACGTCGGCGTCGGGTGGCGGCAGGCGCAGTGCCTCCATCGCGAGATCGAGCTTGCTGTCGAGGTTCCACGCGTCAACGGCGTCGATCCGATCCTGCACGGCCGCGAACTCGTCGGCGGTCTCGTCGGAGTAGTTCGCCGAGAGTTCGTCGAAGCGGGCGAGCAGGTCCTTGATCGGCTGCACGCCTTCCTCGACGTTGCCGAGCACGGTCTTGCTGGGATCGAGTTGCGGCTCCTGCGGCAGGAACCCGACGGTGCATCCCTGCGCCAGGAAGGCTTCGCCGGAGTACTCCTTCTCGACACCCGCCATGATGCGCAGCAGCGTCGACTTGCCGGCGCCGTTGTAGCCGAGAACGCCGATCTTGGCGCCCGGCAGGAACGACAGCCAGATGTCCTTGAGCACGACCTGGTCCGGGGGATAGACCTTGGTCAGCCCCTTCATCACGTAGATGTACTGAGGTGCCATGCAGGGGGCGGAGTGCGAATCGTCCGATGAAAGATGGCCGGGCTCGCCGAGCCGGCGTCCACGACCGCCGCTCCGGGGATCGGAGCGGCCGGTCGATAGTGTAGCAGCGGCCCCTCGGACGTCGGGCTCTTGACTTCGGCTAGTTGTCTCCGTCGATCAGGTTGCCCAGACCGCCGAGGATCGAGCCTTCTTCCTTGCCTCCTCGCCCGATGCCGGGCACGGCCTTCATGATGCGGTCGGCCATGCGGCTCAGCGGCAGCGACTGCAGCCACACGCGCCCCGGGCCGGTGACGACGGCGAAGAACAGGCCTTCGCCGCCGAACAGCGCCGTTTTCACCTTGCCGACGAACTGCACGTCGTATTGGACCGACGACGTGAGGGCGACGAGGCAGCCCGTGTCCACGCGGATCTGCTCGCCGGCCTTCAGGTCGATCGCCTCGATCATGCCCCCGGCGTGGACGAAGGTCAGGCCATCGCCGGTGAGGCGCTGCATGATGAAGCCCTCACCGCCAAACAGGCCGACACCGATCTTCTTCTGGAAGGCGATGCCGATCGACACGCCCTTGGCTGCCGCCAGGAAGCTGTCCTTCTGGCAGATCAGCTCACCGCCGAGGTCCTTCAGATCCATCGGCAGGATGCGCCCCGGGTACGGCGCCGCGAACGCGACCTTCTGGATGGCCGTGGACGGGTTCGAGAACACCGTCGTGAACAGGCTCTCTCCCGTCAGCAGGCGCTTACCTGCGCCCATCAGCGCGCCCATGATGCCGCTCGACTGCTGCTGGCTGCCGTCGCCGAAGACCGTGTCCATCTGCACGCCGGAGGTCATGTACATCATCGTCCCGGCCTCGGCGACCGCCGCCTCGCCGGGATCGAGTTCCACCTCCACGAACTGCACGTCCTCGCCGACGATGCGGTAGGCGATCTCGTGTGCACGCCGTCCGATGGGAGGCGGCGGTGCGGACGGCGCGCCGGTCACCATGTCGGTGAAGAGCGTCGCCAGTTGCGGCGTGTCCCTCGCCGACTGCCACTGCGACATGCCGGTGGTGAACACGAGCGTGTCCGGCGTGACACTGCCGGTTCTGATGCGACCGACAAGGTCATCGAACGTGATGGGGCCGACGGGAGCGTTGTTCTGGGCGTAGTACCACATGGGTCGATGGGGTATCGGATATCGGGTATCGGGTATCGGGTGTAGCCGCCGGGCCTCGCCTGGCGGTCGGGTGCGCATCGGGCCAGGCCCGACGCCTACATCGCACGCGGTGCGCGTCTCACCGTTCCGCGTTCGCGAGCGTCTCGCGCTCGAGGCGTTGGACGACGTCGTGCGGCAGCGCCAGCAGCCGCGAGAGCTGCGTGAGATACATCCGCTCACCAGGCGACACGGCGTCTTCTCCGTGCACGACCGCGTACGCGAGAGCATAGGCCATCTGCCGCTGCTCGTCGGTCGTGAACGCCGGCGTGATGGACTCGATGGGACGACGGGCAGCGATCTCCGCATCGACGAGGTCTTGCGCACCGAGGTCCTGCGCCCGCGCGCGGATCAGCGAGAGTTCCTCCGCCGACAACTCGCCGTCGGCGCGGGCCGCGCTCACCGCCAACTGCACGAGCGGCAGGATCGCCTGCGGCACGGGCAGAGACGGCGCGGCTTCCGGCGGCGTCGGTGTGGCACCCGGAATCGGCGGCGGCAACGGCGGCGGTCCGCTCACGGACGGCACGGCCGCACCGGACATCACGCCACGCGGTGCCTGTGGCGCCGGTCCGCTGCCAGGTGGCGGCGGAACGCCGGCGCCGCCCGCGGCTGAGGGGACGCCCTTCTGCTGCATCGTCTCCAGCGCACCCCAAACCAAGCCACCCACCGTCAGGAGGGTGCCTGCGTTGATCAGGCCGCCGCCCTTCCTTCCGTAGCCGCCGCCGAGCCCGGGTACGCGGAACCCGCCGTGCCGGCGCTGCTTCTTGCCGCCGAGAAAGCCGCCGATCAACTGCCCGATGATCTGTTCGGGATCCATGTGCTTCCTTACTTACGAGGCGAAGCCGGCCGAGTTCAACCACGCCTGAGCCTGGGAGACGTCCTCGCGGGTCAGTTCGTGTCCGCCCGGCGACCAGAACGGCGTGACCGTCGCTCCCGCCGCCGTCAGCAGTTCGGCAAGGCGGCGCGCTTCCGCGACGGGCACGATCGGGTCGCGCTCGCCAGCGGCAAGGAACACCGGCGCGTCCTTCAGCGCCGGGAGCGGGTCCGGGGCGATCACGAATTGCGCATGGAACAGCGCCGCGCCCGCCACGCTTCCCGGCTGCAGCAGCATCGTCGCGTGCGCGATGTTGGCGCCATTCGAGTAGCCGACCGCCACCATGCGCCCTCGCGCCAGGCCGTACGCGTCGGCTGCCTCGCCGAGGAAGCCGGCCAGTTCGCGCGCCCGGTCGCGCACGTCCTCGAGATCGAACACCCCCTCGCGCAGGCGCCGGAAGAAGCGCGGCATGCCGTTCTCGAGCACGCGTCCTCGGGGGCTGAGCAGGGCGGCCGTCGGATGCAGCGCACGTCCGAGCGGCAGCAGGTCGCGCTCGTCGCCTCCGGTCCCGTGCAGCAATACCAGCGTGGTCGTGGTCGGGCCCTGGGCTGGCTCGAAGGTGTGGGTGAACTCCTGCAGCAGCGCCATGCGGACACTGTAACCGGACACGGCGTTCCCCGCTCCCGACAGGGCGACCACACTCCTCACCCCCGTCCCGATGCCGTTCGCAGCTCCCGATTCCCGATTCCCTGATTGCCGGATGCCGGTTGCCGGCCCGCGCGCCGGCTCTCCGGTTCCCGGCCCTCCGTTCCCGGCTATCCTGTCTTCGCCCTATGTTCTCCGGTCCGGACCCCATACGGCGCATCCTGCATATCGACATGGACGCGTTCTACGCGTCGGTCGAACAGCGAGACCGCCCGGAACTGCGAGGACGGCCCGTTGCCGTGGGAGGGCGGCCCGAGAGTCGCGCGGTGGTTTGTGCGGCGTCCTACGAGGCGCGCACTTTCGGAGTGCGCTCCGCGATGCCGATGTCGCGCGCCGTGCGGTTGTGCCCGGATCTCGCGATCGTGCCCACCGACTTCGCGAAGTACCGGGCGGTGTCGCAACAGGTGTTCGGCATCTTCCGGTCGGTAACGCCGCTCGTCGAGCCCCTTTCACTCGACGAGGCGTACCTCGACGTGACGGAGAACAACTGGAACGAAGCACTGGGCGTGGACGTCGCGCGGCGCATCAAGGCGGCGATCCGCGAGCAGACGGGGCTCACCGCGTCGGCTGGGGTGGCGCCCAACAAGTTCCTCGCGAAGATCGCCTCCGGCTGGCGCAAGCCCGACGGCCTCACCGTGATCGCCCCCGAGCGCATGGAGGCCTTCCTGTGCCAGCTGCCGATCGACGCGCTCTGGGGAGTTGGTCCCGTCACGGCCCGTCGGCTTCGCGCGCATGGCATCGAGCGGCTGGTGGACGTCCGCTCGGCGAGCGCCGCTGCATTGCACGCCGCCGTGGGATCGCAGGCGGCCTGGCTCACCGACCTGGCGTGGGGCCGCGACGGGCGTCGCGTCGTCGCGAACCGCGTGGTGAAGTCCAACGGCGCGGAACGCACCTACGCCGAGGACCTCCGTGATCTGGCGGCGATGCGTCACCAGGTCGATCGCCTGTCCCACCTCTGTGGCGAGTGGATCGAACGTCGGCAGCTGCGCGCCCGGACCGTGACGCTCAAGGTGCGCTACGCCGACTTCACCACGGTGACGCGCAGCCAGAGCGTCGCGGGCGGCGTCGGCGACATCGCCACGATTGCCACGTGCGCGCAGGCGCTGCTCGACAGGACCGACGCGGCCACGCGCCCCGTGCGCCTGCTCGGGGTCAGCGTCCACAACCTCGTCGACCCATCGGCGACGGTCGCTGCCGGAGAGGGGCGGCTGCCTTTCGACGACGGGCAGGAGGCGCTACGCTAGGCGCTCGTGACCCACCTGAAGGCCGCCGGGCTCTCCTGGCGTCGACTCGCGCTCGTCCTCACGGCCACCATCCTGATCCTGGCCCTGCGGCAGCCTGACAAGCTCCTCTTCCCGCAGTTCTGGGCAGAGGATGCGCCCATCTTCTATGCCGAGGCGGCGCGATCGGGTGTGGGATCGCTGGCCCGGCCGTACAACGGCTACTTCCATGCCTATCCGCGTCTCGTGTCGGTCGTCGGCACCGTGACGCCGATCTTCTACATTCCGGCCCTCTACGTGCTCGGTGCGCTGGCTGCCGCCCTGGCCGCGATGGCGGCCGTCGTCACTGGCGGCATCACGGCGCGGCCCTGGACGCAGGCCGGTCTCGTTGTCGGCGCATTGCTGACGCCGTACAGCGGCGAAGTGTGGCTCGTCCTCACGAACGTCCAGTGGGTGCTCGGCGCGCTGCTGGTGGCCGTGCTCGCCTCGCGTCGGCCAGGCACGCGTGGAGCGCAGATCCTGTTCGCAGCCGCGGCGGCGACCATTGCCGTCACGGGGCCGTTCTCTCTCCTGTTGTGGCCCATCGCGGCGCTCCGGATGTGGCACTGGCGCGACCGGTGGAGCGCTGTGCTGCTGGCGCTGGTGGCGTCAGGCGCCGCCGTGAGCGCGTACGCCCTGAGTCAGCATCCGCGCACCGACGAGGTACTGGGCTTCTCGGAGCGCCTGCTGACGCTCGTGCACATCGCCGCGGCTCGTCCGCGCCTGGCGCTCGCTGCGCTTGCGGCGTGCCTCCTGCTGATGTGGGCCTTCGTGACGGGCCTCCGACGCGCTGACTGGCCGCTCGTGGCGTGTGCCTCCTGCGGCCTGCTCGTCGGTCTCGGCACCGTGGCCGGCCTGCCCGCGGTGCAACTGCTGGGGCTACCCGGCCGCTACATGTTCGTGCCGTGGATCTGCACGGCGTGGTCGCTGCTCCTGCTGTTGGAACGGGGCCATCGCGCCGCACTGGCGCCGCTCGTCGTCATGCTGGCGCTTGCCGCGAGCCACTTCTCCATCGCAGCCGAGAAGCGACACGACTGGCGCAGCGATGCACGATGCCTCGAGACGCGCGCCTTCTGCAACGTCGTCGTGAACCCGGGCTGGCCGGTCGGCCTGCCCGGGCGCGGGACGGAGTAGCGCCACCGGCAGACTTCGCCGGGTAGCGCGCGTTCTCCGAACGCGCCGGGGGCCGGGGGGCCGCCTCAGCTACGTCCGGCGGGCACCGCGGGCGTGGCTCCAGCCGGCTCGGGCGTGAAGTCCTCGCCGGGGTTGATGAACCGATCGAGCTCGACGGCGTACTGCCGGTCGTGCAGCTGCCGGTACCGGCCTGCAAGCACCATCAACTCCGCATGCGTGCCGCGCTCGACGATCTGGCCGTCCTCGAGCACGAGGATCTGGTCCGCGCTGCGAATGGTCGAGAGCCTGTGGGCGATGACGAACGTCGTGCGCCCCCGCCGCAACGTCCGCAACGCGTCCTGGATTTTGGCTTCGCTCTCGCTGTCGAGGCTCGACGTCGCCTCGTCGAGGATCAGGATGCGCGGGTCGGCGAGAATCGCCCTGGCGATCGCCACGCGCTGTCGCTGCCCGCCCGACAGACGCACACCCCGCTCGCCCACCACCGTCCGGTAACCCTCGGCGAACCCTTCGACGAACTCGTCGCAGTACGCGATCTGCGCGGCAGCCACCACGTCCTCCATGGACGCGTGCGGGTTGGCATAGCGGATGTTGTCGGCGATGGTGCCGTCGAACAAGAAGTTCTCTTGCAGCACGATGCCGAGCTGCGCGCGATAGCTGGCCAGCTGCACGCCCTCGAGATCCTGCCCGTCCACGAGCACGCGGCCCGTTGTCGGCCGGTTGAAGGCCATCACGAGGCTGATCAGCGTGCTCTTCCCGGAACCGCTCGAGCCGACCAGCGCCGTCGTGGACCCGGCAGCTGCCTCGAACGAGACACCCTTGAGCACCGGCACGCCCTCGTTGTACTCGAACCACACGTCCTCGAACGTGACGCGGCCCTGCACGTCCACGAGGGGTCGCCTGTTCACGTCGTCGGCGTCCTCGGTGGCCATCTTCTTGATCTCGCGGATGCGATCCAACCCGGCAAATGCCTCGGTGATCTGCGTGCCGATCGAGGCAATCGAGATCAGCGGCGCCGCGACGAGGCCCGTGAAGAAGATGTACATGATGAAGTCGCCGAGCGTCATCGTGCCGTCGACGATCGCCCGCCCGCCGATCGTGATCATGATCACGCCGGTCACGCCGATGACCACCGTCCCCATCGCCGTCGTCGCCGACACGCCGGTCATCGACTGCGCGACGTTGCGCAGCAGGCGGTGCACGCCCTTGCTGAAGACGATCTCCTCGCGCTTCTCGGCCGTGTAGGCCTTCACCACGCGGATGCCACCGAGCGACTGGGACAGCCGGCCGGTGACCTCGGCGTTGATCTGGCCCCGCTCACGGAAGAGCGGACGGAGCCGCTTGAACGCGACCGCCATGATCGCGCCGAACGTCCCCAGCACGATGATCGTCACGAGCGTGAGTGTCCAGTTCAGGTAGAACAGCACCCCGAGTGCGATCAACGCCGTGAGCGTGCCGCCGGTGAGCTGGACGAGCCCGGTGCCGACGAGGTTGCGGATCCCCTCCGCGTCGGACATGACGCGCGAGATGAGCACGCCGGTCTGCACGGTGTCGAAATAGCGGACGGGCAACCGGGCGACGTGTGCCTGCACTGACCGCCGCATCTCGGTGATGGCGCGCTGTGCGGCCACGCCGAGCACCTGCGACAGCGAGAACGACGTGATCGCCTCGACGAGCGTCGCCAGCGCCACGGCGCCGGCCAGCGGCCACAGCAATTGCGGCTGCTGCTTGCCGATCACGTCGTCCACGAGGAACTTCGTGGAGGCGGGCAACACCAGCCCTGTGAGCCGGTTGACCAGCATGAGTCCGAGGCCCAGAGACAGACGGCCGCGACTCCGCCAGATCAGTCCGCGCGCTTCTTCCCACGCGTTGCCGTAGTCGATCTTCTTCTTCTTTGTATCCACGTGTCAGGGGGTGCTGTCAGGGCTTGCCGGGCCCGCCCGCAACGGCGGCGGCCTTCGAGATCGTGACCTTCGTGATGCCGATGCGCGTGCGCGGGGCCTCGCCGTCTACCGGCGTGCCTTCGATCGCGGTGACGACGTCCATGCCCGCGATGACGCGACCGAACGCGGTGTACTTGCCGTCGAGCGACGGCGCGGGCGCCGTCACGATGAAGAAAGACGTCGTGGCGCTGTCGGGATCATCCCCGCGCGCCATGCTGACGACGCCGGCCTCGTGCCGGAGCGCGTTGAACTCGCCCTTCACCTGGCCGACGACCTTGCGCTGCACCTGCGTCAGGTGCCCCTCGCGCGACGAGAGGTCGCCGGCCTGAACCGCGAATCCGGGGACGACCCTGTGGAATGCCGTGCCGTCATAGACGCCCAGTTGCGCCAGCCGCAGGAAGTTGCGCGCGTGCTCCGGCGCGACCTCGGCGGCAAGACCGATGACGATGTCGCCGAGCGGCGTGGCGATCGTCGCGCGGTAGCCCGCGAGTTCCTCGGGGGTCGCGGTCGCGAACGGCAGCGCCGTTGGCGGAGGCGTGTCACGCACGGTTGCCTTGGTGATGGCGATACGCGTGGTCAGCCGTCCTTCGGCGTCGAGCGGCGACTGCGAGATCTGCTCGGCCACTTCGAGCCCTTCGACCACCTCGCCGAACACGGTGAACTGCCCATCGAGCGCGGGTTGATCCGTGAGGCAGATGAAGAACTGCGCGCCGGCACTGTCCGGCCGGTTCGGCACGAGCACGGCCGACACCGCCCCGCGCACGTGTGTGCGTGCATTCGGCTCGCGCTCGAGGCGGTTGAGCCCGCCGGTGCCGTACTGTTCGCGCTTTGCCGGATCCTTCGAGAGCGGGTCGCCCCCCTGGATGATGCCGAGCGGCACGGCGCGGTGGAACACGGTGCCGTCGTACGCCCCGGCCTCTGCCTGATCGAGCATGTAGCCCACGTGGTTGGGCGCGGCCGCTCCATCCAGCTGCATGACGATGGTGCCGGCCGTCGTCTCGAGCACCACCTGCTTGTCGTGCAGCGCCTCGGGTGGTCGGACGGTCGTGTAGTGCGGCGCCGCCGTTTGGGGCGCCGCCGGCCGCGGGCGCGGTTTG
>JAEZCY010000121.1 GCA_023429845.1 Acidobacteriota bacterium | reverse complement strand
CCCGCGGGTTGTCGCGCTCGGCGACAGTCTCACGGCGGGTCTCGGTCTTGCTCCGCACAAGGCCTGGCCGGCGCTGGTGCAGCAGAAGATCGACGACGCGGGGCTCGATGTCGAGATGGTGAACGCCGGCGTCTCTGGCGACACGACGGCCGGCGGTCTGCGTCGCCTCGACTGGGCGCTCGAGGGCAACGTCAAGGTGCTGGTGCTCGAGCTCGGCGCGAACGACGGCCTGCGCGGGCTGCCGCTCGGCCAGATGAAAGACAACCTCTCGGAGATCATCGAGACCGCCAGAGCACGCGGCATCGCCGTGCTGCTCTGTGGCATGGAAGCGCCGCCCAACTTCGGACCGCGATACACCAGCGAGTTCCGTCAGGTGTTCCGCGACCTGGCCGACGAGCACGACGTCGTCTTCCTGCCCTTCTTCCTCGACGGCGTGGCGGGCAACGCGGCGCTCAATCAGGCCGACGGCATTCATCCCAACGAGGAAGGCACCGGACGCGTCGCCGACCTCGTGTGGCAGGCACTCCAGCCCATGCTCGCGCGCGTCCTCCAGACCTCATGATCGAACTGCACGGCGTTTCGAGAACCGTGGACAGCGGCGGATCCCCGCTGACCATCCTTCGCCCCCTCGACCTCGTGATTCCCGCCGGCCGCAGCGTGGCGATCGTCGGCCCGTCGGGCAGCGGCAAGAGCACGCTCCTCGGGTTGATGGCCGGTCTCGACGCACCCACGACGGGCGACATCCGCATCGATGGCACGGTCATCACGCACCTGAGCGAAGACGCCCTGGCCCGGCTGCGCGGACGCCTGATCGGCTTCGTGTTCCAGTTCTTCCACCTGATGCCGTCGCTGACGGCGTTCGAGAACGTGCTGGTGCCCATGGAACTGGCCGGCGTGCGAGACGCACACGCACGAGCGACCCGCCTCCTGCACGAGGTCGGGCTCGACGCACGCGTGCACCACTACCCGTCGCAGCTCTCGGGCGGTGAGCAGCAGCGCGTCGCCCTCGCGCGTGCGCTCGCCAACGAACCGAAGGTGCTGCTCGCCGACGAGCCGACGGGCAACCTCGACTCGAACAACGGGCAGCACGTCATCGACCTGTTGTTCGACGTCAATCGCGACCGCGGCACCACGCTCGTGCTCGTCACCCACGACCGCGAACTCGCCGCCCGTGCCGACCTCCAACTCGTGAGGCGCGACGGCAGAGTGGTCGAGCGGATCGAGCGCGCGGCGCCGCTCCCCGCCGAGCGTGTCGCGGCGGGAGGCCGCTGAGCCGTGTTCACCCTGCGGATGGTCTGGCGCGAGCTTCGCGCCGCCTGGGGACGACTCCTCTTCTTCTTCCTGTGCGTGGCGATCGGCGTCGGCGCCATCGCCGCCCTCCGGTCGGTGATCCAGAACGTGCGGACGGCTCTCGTCGGGCAGGCGCGCGTGCTGACTGCCGCCGACGTCGTGGTCTCGACCAACAGGCCCTGGACGCCAGAGGTGCGCACGCAGGTCGACGCAGCCATCGATCGGGCACCCGTCCGGGAACAGGTCGAGGTCGTGGAACTCGCGACGATGGTGCGGCCTGCGGACGAGAGCCTGCCCGTGGCACGCATGGCGGAGTTGCAGGCAGTGGACCGCGGCTTCCCGCTCTACGGCGAGATCGTGCTGCGGGGCGGCCAGCCGTATGCGCACGCGCTGCTCGAGGACCGCGGCGTCCTCGTGCGTCCCGAGTTGCTGGTGCAGCTGGGCATCGAGGTCGGTCAGGCGATTCGCATCGGCAACGGCACCTTCACCATTCGGGGCGTGATCGAGCAGGAACCCGGGCGGCGCGTCGGCATGTTCAGCCTGGGGCCGCGCGTGCTCATGGCGCGCGCGTATCTGGAGGAGACGGGGCTGCTGGCGTTCGGCGCCCGGGCGCGGTTTGCGATCCTCATGAAGGTCGATGAGGCCGGCATCGACCCTCTCGTCACCACGGTGCGGGAACGGTTCCGCGGGAGCTTCGTCAACGCGCGCTCGTACAGGTCCACGGAGGACCGCCTCGGGGAGGACCTCCGTGTTGCCGAGAACTACCTGAGCCTCATCGGGTTCGTGATGATCGTGCTCGGAGGGATCGGCGTCTGGTCGGTCACGCGCGTCTTCATCGGACAGCGCATCCGCAGCATCGCCGTCATGAAGTGCCTCGGCGCGACGAGCCGGCAGATCCTGCGCATCTATGTCGCACAGGTCACGGCGCTGGGCCTGCTCGGCAGCCTCATCGGACTCCTGCTCGGCGCCGTGGCGATGCGGTTCCTGCCAGGCGGCCTCTTCGGTCTCGAACGGATCGACGCACGGCTGACGCCCCAGGCCGCCACGCAGGCGGTCGCGATCGGCGTGCTCGTGTCGCTGCTCTGCGCGCTCGTGCCGCTCCTCGAGGTGCGCAGGGTGCGGCCGTTGTGGCTGCTGCGCGACGAGTCGGCCCGCACGTCGCTCGGTGGCCGGCTGCGGCACATCGACTGGCTCCAATGGGGCACCGTACTGCTGGTGGGTCTGGCACTGGCGGCCGTGGCCTCCTGGCAGGCGGCGTCGCTCCGCGCCGGCGGGATCGTCTCGGCAGGGCTGCTCGCGATCACCGTCGTGCTCTTCGGCACGTCAGCGCTCGTGATCAGGGCCGTACGGCCCCTGCGCCGCTCCCGCATCTTCGCGTTGCGGCACGCCGTGCTGAGCCTCGGGCGTCCGGGCAACCAGACCCGGGTGATCCTGCTCGCCGTCGGGCTGGGCGCGTTCTTCATCCTGGGTGTGCGCCTCGTGCAGACGACGCTCCTCGAGCAGTTTTCGCTCGACCTGCGTCCTGATGCGCCGGACATGTTCCTGCTCGACGTCCAGCGCGATCAGGTGGCCGACGTGGAGCGAGTGGTGGCCGGGACGTCCGGGGCGTCTGGGCTGCGTCTGCTGCCCGTGCTGCGGGCGCGCGTCACTGGCGTCCGCGGCAGCGACACGCAGGTGGACGGCGTCGAGGACGTGCAGGGACGCCAGGGGCTCGGGCGTGAGTTCGTGATCACGTACCGCGACCATCTGGCGGCCAACGAGAAGCTTCTGGAAGGGGAATTCTGGTCCTCGGCGCCGCCGGCCATGGCGGAGGTGTCGATCGAGGAGGCGCTGCAGCGCAATGCCGGCCTGGCCATCGGTGACGTCGTGCGGTTCGACATTCTCGGCCGCGTCATCGAGGCGAAGGTGACCTCCATCCGCAACGTCGACTGGAACGACGTGCGGTCCGGCGGGTTCATGTTCGTGTTCCGTCCCGGGGCGCTCGAGAAGGCGCCGCACGGCTACATGGGCGTGCTGCGCGGCCCCGAGTCGCCCGATGCCCGCGCCCGGTTGCAGCGCGATCTCGTTGCCGTGCACCCGAACGTATCCGCGGTGGACGTCCGGGAGGTCGTCAAGGCCGCGCAGGGCATCCTCTCCAACGTCACGCTGGCCATCACCGCGGTCGGGGGGCTCGCCCTGTTCAGCGGCGTGCTGATCGTGATCGGATCGGTGGCGATGACGCGCTACCAGCGGCTGTACGAGTCGGCCATCCTCAAGACGCTCGGGGCGCCTCCCCGCACCATCACGGCGATGGTCGCGCTCGAGTACCTGGGCCTCGGAGCGCTCGGCGGCATCGTCGGCGCGCTGGGCGCGCTCGCCATGAGTTGGGGGGTGTCGCGGTATCTCTTCGACATGAGCTGGCAGCCCTCGCCGGGCACGCTGCTGGTCGGCGTGGTCCTGACGGCGATGCTCGTCGGCGCCGTAGGAGTGCTCGCGAGCCTCGACGTCGTCCGGCGGCGCCCCCTCGCCGTGCTGCGGGCGGAATAGCCCGGCCTCTCCCTGTGGTGCTAACATGCGGCGATTAGCTTCCTGCTGAGGAACCAGGCAGGAGGGGAGTGCCACGGTGGATATGTCGGAGTTTCAGGAAGCCCTCCTGAAAAAGCGACGCGAGTTGCTGGCAGGGGACGGTCTCAAGCCCATCGGTTCGATGATGGGGAACAGCCGCCAGGGCGACATGGCCGACCAGGCCGACGGGATCAACGAGGTCCACATCGCACTCAAGCTGCGCTCCACCGATGCCAAGATCATGCAGGCCATCGAGGAGGCGCTCGAGCGCATCGACCGCGGAACCTACGGCGTCTGCCGCGACTGCGGCGACCCGATTTCCGCCGCTCGTCTGCGGGCCATTCCGTGGACGCGCGTCTGCATCGCCTGCAAGGAGAAACAGAAGTGAAGCCCTCGGCCACGCTGTCGCTGTTGCAGGAGCTCTACAGGGAGAGGTTCGGTCTGTTCGACCGGCACGTGAAGGGCGCGCAGGCCGTCGCCGACTACGAGTTCAACAACACGTACCAGTACGTGGTGGGTCGCGAGGAGCATCACCTGCAGTGGATACGCAAGGCGATCGAGGACCTCGGCGGCACGGCTGACGATGTGATCACCCCGCTGTCGATTCCTGCCGGCAAGGGCGCCAAGCGGGAACACGCCGTGATCGAGGACGACGCCAGGCAGCAGCAGGCGTTCATCGACCGCTGGGCCCCGCGCGTGGAGGCCATGACGCACGCGCGCCATCGCACCATGCTCACCCTGATGCTCGGGGAGATGCGGGAGCACAAGCGCTTTTTCGACCACGCCCTGCAAGGTCGGGACGACCTGCTCGGCCGCCGCATGGAAGGTGCGAGCACCGGCGACGGCGTGCTGCCTGTCCGGTGGGTGGAGTAGCACGCGTTCCGGTCGCGATAGCCCTCGGCAGCAACCTCGGCGATCGTGACGCACAGCTGGACGAGGCCGAGGACCGCCTCGCCGCCCTCCTCAGTGGCGCCGTTGCCTCCGCACGGTACGAGACCGATCCCGTCGGCGGACCACGCGATGCCCCCGTCTTCCTCAACGAGGTCGTCGTGGGCAGCACCCAGCTCGCGCCGCGTCCGCTCCTCGAGGCGCTGCTGGGGATCGAGGAGGCCGCCGGGCGAGAGCGGCCGTTCCCGGACGCGCCGCGCACGCTCGATCTCGATCTGATCCTCTACGGCGACTTCGTCATCGACGAGCCCGGGCTGCAGGTGCCGCACCCGCGATTCCGCGACCGCGCGTTCGTGCTGGAACCGCTTTCGGAAGTCGCCGGTGACTGGATCGACCCCGTTTCGGGCCTCAGCGTCACGCAACTTCGCGACAAGTTGTAAGGACGGGGCCGCGCGTGGGGCGCGGCGCGCCCCCGCCCGTCGCC
>JAEZCY010000229.1 GCA_023429845.1 Acidobacteriota bacterium | reverse complement strand
GTCTCAGCTCCAGTAGAGGACGCCGGCGGCGGTGACCAGCATGTTGACGATGGCCAGCGGCAGCAGGCGCTTCCAGCCGAAGTCCATCAGCTGGTCGTACCGGAACCGCGGCAGCGTCCACCGCATCCAGATGTAGAAGAACAGCAGCGACCCGACCTTCAGCAGGAACCACAGCGGCCCCAGCCAATCGGGCAGGCCCGGAAGATAGAACCCGCCGAGGAACAGCGTCACGGTGACGGCGCAGACGACGACCATGTTCACGTACTCGGCGAGGAAGAACAGCGCGAACGACATCGAGCTGTATTCCGTGTGGTACCCGGCGACCAGTTCCTGCTCCGCTTCGGGGAAGTCGAAGGGCGCGCGGTTGGTCTCGGCGATGCCCGCGATGAAGAAGATCACGAACGCGACCGGCGTGAGGAAGGCGTTCCAGCTCGGGATCGGCAGGGCGCCGAACAGCCACCAGACACCAGCCTGCTGGTCGACGATCTCGCGCATCGAGAGCGTGTTGGCAATCACCAGCACCGAGGCAATCGACAGCGCGTAGGCGAGTTCGTAGCTGATCATCTGCGCGGAACTGCGCAGCGCGCCGAGCAACGAGTACTTGCTGTTGGACGCCCAGCCCGCGAGCACGATGCCGTAGATGCCCATCGACGTAATCGCGAACATCACCAGCACCGCGACGTTGAAGTCGGTGACCTGCAGCGGCACCGGCTGCTCGAGCAGCCCGAACAGCGTGGTCGGGGGCCCGAACGGGATCACCGCAAATGCGGCAAACGCCGTCGTCGCCGAGAGGATCGGCGCCAGGTAGAAGAGCCACTTGTCGGCGGCGCGCGGCCGCAGCTCCTCCTTGAAGATCAGCTTGACGATGTCGGCCAGCGGCTGGAGCAGCCCGAGCGGCCCCGTGCGGTTCGGGCCGACGCGATGCTGGGCCCAGCCGGCGATCTTGCGCTCGAAGTAGACGAGCACCGCCGCGGAGATCTGCAGCGCGAAGAAGACGACGACAATGAGCGTGAACTGGAAGACGAGACTGGGACTGATCGTCGGCACGGGCTCGTTCTCGCTAGTGCGCGCCGACCGGGTCGGCCGCGCGGAAGTCGCTCTTCACGGGCGACTCGCCCGTCTTGATGTAGGTCTCGTACTCGGCGCGGAAATGCTGGATCGTGCTCAGCACCGGCGCGATCTCGGCATCGCCGAACGGACACAGCGTCTTGCCGCCGATGTTGTCGCACACGCTGAGCAGCAGCTCGACGTCCCGCAGCTCGCCCTCGCCCTTCTCGATCTTGTCGAGGATCTTGTACAGCCAGTCGGCGCCTTCACGGCACGGCGTGCACTTGCCGCACGACTCGTGCTTGTAGAAGTGGATCAGGTTCTTGGCCGCCCACACCATGCTCGTCGTCTCGTCCATGACGATGACGGCGGCCGACCCGAGCATCGAGCCGGCAGCGACCATGGCATCGAAGCTCAGGGCCGTGTCCAGCTTGTCGGGCAGCAGCACCGGCGTGGACGACCCGCCCGGAATCACCGCCTTGATCTGACGGTTGCCGGGAATGCCGCCGGCGTAGTCGTAGATCAACTGGCGCAGCGTGAGATGCATCGAGGCTTCGTACACGCCCGGCTTGTTGACGTGGCCGCTGATGCAGAACAGCTTGGGCCCGGTGTTCTTCTCGGGCCCGATGGCGGCGTACCACTCGTGGCCCTTGTCGATGATCGGCGGCACGTTGCAGATCGTCTCGACGTTGTTGACCACCGTCGGGCAGCCGTAGAGGCCGACGACGGCGGGGAACGGCGGCTTGATGCGCGGCTGTGCGCGCTTGCCCTCGAGCGACTCGATGAGCGCGGTCTCCTCGCCGGCCTCGTACGCGCCGGCGCCGCGGTGGATCCAGATGTCGCAGTCCTCGCCGGAGCCGAGGATGTTCTTGCCGACGTAGCCGGCCGCGCGCGCCTTGGCGAGTTCGGCTTCCATCACCTTCTGCACGTGGAAGAACTCGCCGCGGATGTAGATGTAGCAGGTCTTGGCGCCAATCGCCCGGCAGGCGATGACGCACCCCTCGAACAGCAGGTGGGGGTTCCGCTCCATCAGCACGTGGTCCTTGAAGGTCCCCGGCTCGCTCTCGTCGGCGTTGACGCAGAGATACTTCGGCTTCGGGTTGTCCTTGGGCACGAAGGACCACTTGAGGCCGGTCGGGAACCCGGCGCCGCCGCGGCCGCGCAGCCCGGACTTCTTCACGCTGTCGATGATCGCGTCGGGCGTCATGCCGAGCGAGGTGCGCAGGGCCTGGTAGCCGCCCTGCTGCACGTAGAAGTCGAGCGTGTGCCCGTTGGGCTCGTTGACGTACTTCGTCAGGACCGGTTCGAACATGGTCACGCACGCTCCTTCACGAGGTGGCACCCGTCGAGGGCGGCCAGCCCCTTCTCGCGCAACGCCGACACGAGTGCCACGGCCCGCTCGGGCGACTGGTTCTCGGCCCAGTGCTCGTTGTTCACCATGATCACGGGGGCACGGTCACAGGCGCCGAGGCACTCGAACTCCATCACCGTGAACATGCCGTCCGCTGTCGTGTCGTTCGGCTGGACCTGCAGGTGCCGGCACAACTCCGCGGTGACCTTCTCGGCGCCGTTCAGCGCGCACGAGAGCGTGCGGCATACCTGGAGCACGTACCTGCCGACCGGCTTGGTGAAGAACATCACGTAGTACGTGACCACGTCCTCCACCTCGGCCGGCGTGCAGCCGATTACTTCCGCGACGTGGCGCATCGCGTTGCCGGTGATGTGCCCCTGCTGCGCCTGCACCAGGTAGAGGGCAGAGATGATCGCCGACTTGCGCCGCTCCGGCGGATAGTGCGTGCACAGCTCCTCGAGCTGCGCGCGGTGCTCGGGCGTGAAGGCGAACTCGGGCCCGGGCTCCGGCGTGAAGCGCTCGCTCTTGTGCCAGCCCTCGCCGTAGGGCATCTGCGGGTGGAAACTCATCGATCCGAATCTCCCATCACGACGTCGACCGAGCCGATCACCGCGATGACGTCCGCGATGAGACCGCCCTGAATCAGCTTGGGCAGCGCCTGGAGCGCCAGGAACGTCGGCGGCCGGGACTTGACGCGCACCGGCCGGTTGGCGCCGTCCGACACGACGTAGAAGCCCTGCTCGCCGCGCGGTCCTTCGATCGGCACATAGGCCTCGCCGGCCGGCACGGTGAATCCCTGCGAATAGATCAGGAAGTGCTGGATGAGCGCTTCCATCTCCGAGTACACCTTGTCCTTGGGCGGCGGGACGATGCGCGGGTCGTCGACGCCCCAGGCGCCCGTCGGCGTGATGCGCGCGATCGCCTGGCGGCAGATCTTCAGGCTCTGACGCATCTCCGCGACGCGCGTCAGGTAGCGCGCGTACACGTCGCCGTCCTGCTGCGTCGGCACCTCGAAGTCGTAGGTCTCGTAACCCTGGTATGGAAACGCCTTCCGCACGTCGTACTTGACGCCCGACGCGCGGGCGATTGGCCCGACGAGCGCGTAGTCGAGCACGTCCTGGCGCGTCAGCACGCCAACCCCGCGCGTCCGCCCGATCCAGATCGAGTTCTTCGTGAGGAGCGCCTCGTACTCGTCCATCTTCGCGGGGAAGCGCTCGAGGAACGCGTTCACGGCGTCGTGGAAGCCGAGCGGCAGGTCCTCGCGCAGGCCGCCGACGCGGATGTAGGACGGAAACAGCCGGAAGCCCGCGAGCATCTCGTTGATGTTGAGCAGCAGCTCCCGCTCGCGGAAGCAATACAGCATCATCGTGATCGCGCCGACTTCCATGCCGTGCGTGCCGAGCCACACGAGGTGGCTCGAGATGCGCTGCAACTCCGCGATCAGCACGCGGATGTCCTTGACGCGCTGGGGCACGTCGATGCCGAGCAGCTTCTCCACCGACAGCACGTAGGCCAGCGCGTTGGACTGAGGCCCGAGATAGTCCATGCGCTCGACGAGCGGCACCACCTGCTGCCACTTCTTCTGCTCGGCGGTCTTCTCGATACCGGTGTGCAGGTAGCCGATCGTGGGCTGCGCGCCCACGATCTGCTCGCCGTCGAGTTCGACGACGAGGCGCAGCACGCCGTGCGTGGCGGGGTGCTGCGGCCCCATGTTGACCGTCATCGTTTCGGTGCGGATTTCTGCCATACGGGCTTCGGTGCTACAGGCTACAGGCTACGTAAACCAGGTCCACTCCGACAGCCTGCAGCCTGAAGTCTGCAGCCTGCCTGCGCATCATCATTCGCGAACCAGCGCGCGCTCGATCTCGTCACACAGCACGTGCAGCAGGGTGAGATGCACCTCCTGCACACGCGCCGTATCGGCCGCCGGCACCGCGAGCACCTCGTCGGCCAGCGCCCCGAGCGGGCCCGGCTGCGCACCGGTCAGCGCCACCACGGCGATGCCGCGGGCACGAGCCGCCTCCGCGGCCGCAATCACGTTGGGCGACCGGCCGCTCGTGGACAGCACGATCAGCACGTCTCCCGGCTGCCCATAGGCCTCCACCTGTCGCGAGAAGACCCGCTCAAAGCCGTAATCGTTGCCGATCGCGGTGATCGCGCTGGTGTCCACCGTCAGGGCGAGCGCCGGAAGCGCCTGGCGCTCCCGCTTGAAACGCCCCGTCAATTCCGCGGCGAAGTGCTGGCTCTCGGCCGCGCTGCCGCCGTTGCCGCACACGAGCAGCTTCCTGCCTGCCCCCAGCGCCTCGTTCAGCAGGGCGGCAACCGCAACCACGACCGGCGCCAGCGCCGCCCCGGCGCGGCGATGTGCATCGGCCGCCGCGTCGCAGGCCGCAGTGCACCGCGCCGCCATGTCCTCGGTCACGATCGATTGGCGCCTGCGCCCGGCACGTCGTGCCTCTCCCGCTCGACGCTCCGCAGGAACTCCTCTTCGGTCACCTGGAGGGGTTGCCCGATGTCGACGGCCTTGTGGATCTGCACCGGGTAATCCTTGCGGGCCGGGTAGCCTTCCCAATCCTCGGGCATCAGGATGCGACGCGGATCCGGGTGCCCCTCGAACGTCACGCCGAACAGGTCGAGCACCTCGCGCTCGTACCAGTTGGCGTTGGGGTAGACGTCGCAGATCGTCGGCACGGTCAGCTCCCCGGTGCCGATGCGGACCTTGACGCGCAGCCGCTGCTGCGGGGGCGCGTCGGCGCCGAGCGCGTCAGGCCCGAGCGACACGAAGTGATAGACCACCTCGATGCGCGGTTCACGCGGCCAGTAGTCGGCCGCCGTGAGCTCGGCGAGCACCTGGAACTGCAGCGCCGGGTGCGCGCGCAGCTGCTGCGCGACGCGGGCCATGGCCTCGGCCGGCACGACGATCACCGGCTGATCGACGGCGGGGACCTGCTCGATGGTCACGTCCGGCAGCGCCTGCCGGAGTGCGTCCAGTCGGATCTCGAATTCCATGTGGCTCAGCCCAGGTTCACGAGCTGCTGCGGCGTGCGGGAGATCTTCCGCTGGAGCTGGACGATCCCGTAGATCAACGACTCGGGCCGCGGCGGGCACCCCGGCACGAACACGTCCACCGGCACCACCTGGTCCACGCCCTGCACGATGGCGTAGTTGTCGAAGACGCCGCCGACCGATGCGCAGGCGCCCATCGAGATCACCCACTTGGGCTCGGGCATCTGGTCGTACACCCGGCGCAGCGCCGGCGCCATCTTCCGTGACAGGCGTCCGGCGACGATCATCAGGTCGGCCTGTCGCGGCGAGCCCCGGAACACCTCGGCGCCGAAACGGGAGATGTCGTAGCGCGAGGCGCTCATGGCCATCATCTCGATCGCGCAACAGGCCAGCCCGAAGGCCACCGGCCAGATCGCCGAGCGGCGGGCCCAGCCCACCAGCTTGTCGACGGTGGTGGTGAGAACGGGAATTTCGATATCAGCCATGGCTTTGCGGTGCGTCGGCGGCCCGGCCACCCATGCACGATGCCTCAGTCGCGCGCGTTCCAGTCGAGGGCGCCCTTGCGCCACACGTACACGTACCCGCTCATCAGGATCAGGAAGAACACCAGGATCTGGACGAACCCGACCCAATGCAGATCCCGAAGGGCGACGGCCCACGGATACAGGAAGGCCACCTCGATGTCGAACAGCAGGAAGATCATCGCCACGAGGTAGAACTTCACCGACATCCGCTCGCGCGCGTCGCCGACAGGCGGCATGCCGCACTCGTACGGCGCCAGCTTCTCGGCCGTCGGGTTCCTCGGACCGAGGAACTGCGACAGGAACACGTTGCCCGCGGCAAACGAGAAGCCGAAGGCCATGAGCAGGAGTAAGGGAAGCCAGCCGTCCATGCGAGTCCAGGCGCCGGCCGCCTGCGGCGGCGATGGCGCTTGTGAAAAGTTGCTCGAGCCCGACCGCACGTGCCCATCACGCGCAGCTCGAGCAGCCCGCCCCGCCGGAACGCCGGCAGCACTCGAACCTGTAGATGCTAGCCCGCAATGCACTCAGCTGCAAGGGAATGGGCGAGCGAGTCGCGATAGCCGACGTCGGGGAACCGCATCGGGCACAATCGCATCGCATGCGCATCGCGTGGTTCTCACCGCTGCCGCCCATCCACTCCGGGATCTCGGCCTACAGCCTCGACGTGCTGGCGGGACTGCGGGGAGACGACGCGCTGCATCTGTTCGTGGACGACCCTGTCTGGCGCGCCGCCGGCGGAGGGCTCCACGCGGGCAAGGGCGACCGCATCGTCCCCCTGACGGGCCCGCTCGAGCTGCCGCTGTTCCGGGCCTTCGACTTCCCGGCCCTGCAGGCGCGCACGCCGTACGACCTCATCGTCTATCAGCTCGGCAACGCGGCCTGCCACCGGTTCATGTGGCCATACCTGCTGCGGTGGCCAGGCCTGGTCGTGCTGCACGATGCGGCCGTCCACCACGCCAGGGCCGACGCGTTGTTGCGCGACCAGCGAGCCGACGACTATCGCGCCGAGTTCCGGTTCAACCATCCGGGGGTGGATCCGCGCGTGGCCGATTTCGTCGTGGCGGGGCTGCAGGGGTCGCCGTACTACCTGTGGCCGATGTTACGCACGGTGATGACGCGGGCGCGCGGGGTCGCCGTGCATGCCGAGCCGCTGCGCGCGCTGCTCGCCGAGGAGTTCCCGGCCACGCCCCTCACGACGATCGCGATGGGGGTGCCCGATCCGTGGCAGGCGGAGGCGCAGACGGACGCCTCGGAGAGGCGTTCCTACCAGCCCGAGGTGCGGGCCGAGGCCAATCCCGAGTCCCGGATCCCGAGTCGCGGCAATGCGAAGGCCGACGGCCGAGCGACGAAGCCCGATGTGGTCCTGTCCGCTTTCGGCCTGATCACGCCGGAGAAGCGGATCCTGCCGATCCTGCGCGCGCTGGCGGCCATTCGCGACGAAGCACCCCACGTCGGCCTCCGCCTGGTGGGCGAGATCGGAGCCCACTACGCACTCTGGCAGGACGTGGCGGCAACCGGCATGCGCGATCGGGTCGAGGTCACCGGGTACGTAGACGACGAGCAGCTCGCGGCTGAACTGCGGGCGGCCGACGTGTGCCTCTGCCTTCGCTGGCCCACCGCGCACGAGACATCGGCATCCTGGCTGCGGTGCCTCGCCGCCGGCAAACCGACGGTCGTGCCGGACCAGCTGACGACGGTCGGCGTACCCACCCTGGACCCGCGGCACTGGCAGCTCAAGCATGTCCGCGACGATGCGGCGGCCGTGTTTCATGTGGCTGACGTGGCGCAGGCGGTGGCGGTGTCGATCGAGCTGGATGACGAACAGCACATGCTGCGGCAGGCGCTGCGCCGGCTCGTCGCCGACGCCGACCTGAGGGCCGCGCTCGGCAGACGTGCGCGGGACTGGTGGCAGGCCCACCACACCGTCGGCCGCATGCAGCGCGACTATCGCAAGGCGATCGCCTGGGCCAGCACGCTGCCACTGCCCGAGTGGCCCGACGATACCCCTGCGCACCTTCGACCGGACGCGGCGGCGTGGGCCAGGACGCTTGCGGCGCCGTTTGGCGTGGACGTGGATATTCTCGGGCCGTAGCCGCCGGGCCCCGCCCGGCGGTCGGATATTGATATCCTCCAAGACTGGCAGGCGGGCTGCGGCATTCGCATCGTCTTGTCGCGCCCCGATACCCGACTTCCGATTTCCGATTCCCGACAGCAGTGACCATCCAGCTGAATGGCGAACGCTACGAGGTGTCCGAGCCTCTCACGATCGACGCGCTCCTTGCGCGGCTCGAGATCGACGCGAGGCGCGTGGCCGTCGAGCTGAACGAGTACGTCGTCAAGAAGAAGGCGTATGGCGACACGGTCGTGAACGAGGGCGACGCCGTCGAAGTGGTGAACTTCGTTGGTGGCGGCTAAGTGAGCCAGGCGCGGCGACGAAGCCTCTGCCTCGTCAGTCTGCTCGTGCTCGCATCGTTGCACGGCCTGATGCAGGCGCGGCTTCGGCCGCTGTACCAGGTGTCGGACGAAGTGCAGTACGTGTTCGCGGCCCAGGCTCGAGCGATCGCAACCGTGTCATCCGACGCGGCGCGGTGCGTCAGCCCCGACGACGGCACGCTGCTGCCCCTGCTGCCCGGCGGGGGCAAGCCCGGATTCCAGCAGGTCACGGCATGGCTGCTCGGCTCGCTCTGCGAATCACGACAGACGTTTCCGCTGCTCGCGCTGCGGGCAGCAACCGTGCTGTCCCTGCCGGTGTTGGTCTGGTGTGCGTGGGCTCTTGGACGCCTCTTGTTCCCGGAACGCGTCGAAGTCGCGGCGCTGGCGGGCCTGTTCATCGCGACCCACCCCGTCATCGTCAAGTACGGCAGCGGCGTGACGCCCGATGGCTGGGCCAATGCGCTCGCCGGCCTGGCGTTCGTGGCAGGCGCGCGCATCCTGATGCGGCAGGCGTCCTGGATGGAGCTGCTGCTGTTGCCCATGGCCACCGCCGCAGCACTGGCCTGGAAGGAGACATCCACCTTCCTCGTACTGCACCTGGCTATCGTCTGCGCCGTGGCCGTATGGCGCGTCTGGGTATACGGAACCGTACGGACACGCTGGGCAGCCGCAACGGTGGTGGTGACGGCAGCGACGGCCCTCGCGGTCGTCACCGCGCGATTCGGCACGCTGCTCGGTACGACCTACGCCCTCGGCCCCGGTGCCACGCGGGCGCTGGCCGCGCCGGGGACGTTCGTCATGAACCTCGGCCTGGACATCGTCGCCGGCGGAGGCGCGCTTCTGGCGACGTCGTGGTCGTCTCTCGGCAACTTCGGCGGCACGCCACTCGAGCCACCCGCCGTGACAGCCGTCCTCGTTGCCGTCACCGCTCTGCTGGCGCTCGCAGGTGTGCTGCTCCTGTCCGTTCATCCCCGCCCCGACATGCCGTGGCCGTCCGCTGTCGTGACCGCGGCCTGGGCCGTTGCGATCGTGGGCTGCCTGCTGCAGCCGTCGGTGCGGCAGGTGCTCATGGCGTCTCAGGATGTCCATCAGGGCCGGTGGCTGTTTCCGCTGGCGGCGCCGCTCGCGTGCATGGCGGCGGCCGGCCTCGTCCGCATCGCGCCGCGGGGCCGCGCGCTCCCCTTGCTTGGCGTGGCCGCCCTGTCGGCCATGTGGCTGACCGTTCTGCGCATCGGCGAGTGGTACTACGCGACGTTCCCCGAAGTCATACGCCGCGAACACGTGTTCACGCGCGCAATCGGTGGCATCGAGGCCGATGACCGCCGCGTCTGGAACCTGATTCAGGACGCGAGCCGCGTCCAGGGAAGCGAGGGGTTCTGGTGGCTGGCGGCACTGCTCCTGATCTGCAGCGCCGTCGTACTCGTGCTGCTGCAACCTCGCGCCCTCACTACAGCGCCATGACCGACATTCTTCGTATCGCTGATCGCACCTTCTCGTCCCGGCTCTTCGTGGGCACCGGCAAGTACGCCTCGCACTCATTGATGGCGGAATGCCACGCGGCGTCTGGCGCCGAGGTCGTCACCGTCGCCGTCCGTCGGGTGGACCTGAACGACCGGAGCGGCACGTCGCTGATGGATTACATCGATCCGAAGAAGCTGTTCATCCTGCCCAACACCGCCGCGTGTTACACGGCGCAGGACGCCATCCGCACCGCGCGACTCGGTCGCGAGGCGGGGTTGTCCAACTGGGTGAAGCTGGAAGTGATCGGTGACGAGCGTACGCTCTTTCCCGACAACGAGGCGCTGATCGAGGCCACCAGGGTGCTCGTCAAGGCGGGCTTCGTGGTGCTGCCGTACACGACGGACGACCCGATCGTGTGCCGGAAGCTGGAGGACGCCGGCGCCGCGGCCGTGATGCCGCTCGGCGCGCCGATAGGCTCGGGCCTCGGGATCCAGAATCCCAACAACATCTCGATCATCAAGGAATTCGCCAAGGTGCCGGTTGTCGTCGACGCCGGCGTCGGCACGGCGTCGGATGCGACGATCGCCATGGAACTGGGGGCGGACGCCGTGCTGCTGAACACCGCCATCGCTGCTGCGGATCAGCCCGTGGCCATGGCGGAAGCGATGAAGCACGCGGTGATCGCCGGGCGCCTGGCCTTCCTCGCCGGTCGCATGCCCCGCCGCCGCTACGCCTCGGCGAGCAGCCCGCTCACCGGCACCATCCACACGGCAACGCGCACATAATCGGCGCGCATGTCCGACGTCCGTTTCACCCGCACGGTCGACAAGGCGCACCTCGCGCGGCTGAAGGCCGCGCGCGAGGAGGCCGACGCGGCCTACAACGGGGCGCTCTCGGCGCTGGATGCCGCGCTGCCCACCGTGCCGGCGATGCCGCACGCGTCAGCCTCGCCTGACGAAACACAGGTCACGCCGCTCAACGAGCGCTTCGCCGTGTTGTCGCAGGCCACGCTGCCCGGCGGCCTGAAGGGCGTGCTGTTGCGTCCGCTGATGGCACTCGTGGCCCCTGTCCTGGCCCGGCAGGAGGCGTTCAACGCGGCCCTGGTCGACCACGTCAACCGCAACGTCGCCGTGGGTCGGTCCGTTCACGAGAGCCAGCGCGCCGTCATCGAGACGCTCCGGATCGAACTCGAGCGGCTGGGGGCCTTCCACTCCGCACTGATCCAGTACCTGCAGACGATCACGCCGTTCGTGGACTCCAAGGACTACGAGTTCGACGGCCTGGCGGCCCGGCGCGTCGAAGACGTCGGCGAGGCGGTCGAGACGTTGCACCACCGCACCGTGGGCCCGGGCGGCGCGATCAGCGGCGTGGGCGACGAGTTGAACCGGCGGCTCGAGATGCTGGCGGTGCGCGAGCAGCGCTACGAGGCGCGCGTGCGCGCACTCGACGCCGCGCACACGCAGCTCGCGCAGTCGCTCGGCGTGGTCTCGCGCGCGACGCAGACGCTCAGGCGCGAGGTGGAGCGCCTGGTCGAACAGGATCGGCCTTCGTCGGTCGGCCACACGCACGAGCCGGGTAGGGCTGGCTCTCCGAGCCGGCCGTCTCCTGACACTTGGAGGCCCCGCGAATCGTTTGCGGCGGGCGGCATCGACTCGTTCAAGTACGTCGGTTTCGAGGACCAGTTCCGCGGGTCCGCCACGGCGATTCGCGAACGTCTCCAGGACTACCTGCCGCTGTTTGCCGACCAGCAGGACGTGCTCGACATCGGCTGCGGACGCGGGGAGTTCCTGGAACTGCTGCGGCACCAGGGTGTCCGCGCGCGGGGGCTCGACATCAACCACGAGATGGTGGAGGTGTGCCGGCAGCGCGGGCTCGACGCCACCGAGGGCGACGCGCTCGCCTACCTGCGTACGCTCCCCGACGAGAGCCTCGGCGGCGTGTTCGCGGCGCAGGTCGTCGAGCACCTGGAGCCCGACTATCTCGTCGCCCTGCTCCAGCGGATGTTCGAGGTCCTGCGCCCCGGTGGCGTGCTCGCGCTCGAGACCGTCAACGTCGCCTGCTGGTTTGCGTTCTTCCAGAGCTACGTGCGCGACATCACGCACGTCCGGCCTCTCCATCCCGACACGCTGGCGTACTTCGCGCGTGCGAGCGGTTTCCCGCACGTGGACGTGCAGTACCGGTCGCCATATCCGGACGCCCACAAGCTCCAGCACGTGGCCGGCGGCGACGCACTGCACTACACCGTCAACGCGAACGTGGACAAGCTGAACAGCCTGCTGTTCACGCATCTCGATTACGCAGTCGTCGCGCGCAAGCCGTAAGTGCCGGATGCCTGCCACCGGTAAGCGGCAACCGGGGCTGCAACATCGTGCCGGTGTCAGCGGAGGCCGTCTATACTTTCCTGATCGGGGCCGTCAACCGGGCCCGTCCTTTGCCATGACCACGCGTCACGTCCTGCTGACCGCCCTCACGCTCCTCGTACCGCTCGCTGCCGTCACCAGCGCGCAGCGCCTGCCCTCGCGCCTCGGCGGTCCCGTGGGTCCCCCTCCGAAGGCGGGTCCCGCCAGGCCATCCCCGGCAAAGGCCGCAGCGCCCATCGCCGCCAAGCCGACGGGGCCAGAGAAGGCCGTGCCGTTCCGGGCCGGCGAGACGCTGACCTACGACGTGTCCTGGTCGGACTACCTCACCGCAGGTTCGGCAACACTGACCGTCCGCGACAAGCGGGCCTCGTTCGGCTCGACGGCCTATTACGTCGTGGCTGAAGGGCGGCCCTCCGCGCTGCTGTCGAAGCTGTACTCGGTCTACTACAAGGCCGACTCGCTCGTGGACGCCTACACCCTCCTTCCGCAGCGGGGTTCCGTGTTCAGCCAGGAGAGCGGACGTCAGCGCATGAAGGAGACCCGCTTCGACCAGACGCGCCGGGCCGCGACCTTCCAGATGCGCACCGCGACCACGATGACGCAGGATCAGGCGCTGCCCGGCCCCACTCACGACGGCCTCTCGGCGCTCACGGCGATGCGCACCATCACGCTGGCGCCGGGCGCGAGTTCGTCGTTCGCCGTGTCCGACTCCGGCCACGTCTACCGGGTGACCGCGACGGTCAGCGGCCGGGATACGCTCGACACCGGCATCGGGCCGCTCCGCGCGTGGAAGATCGTCCCAGCGGTTCGCGACGAGCACGGCCGTGTCGTCGGACGCGGGATGGCCGTCTGGATCTCGGATGACGCGCGCCGCCTTCCCCTGCGTATCCAGGCGCAACTGCCGGTCGGCGCCTTCGTGCTGACGCTGCGCGAGGCCAGGTGACGCCGCGGTACGTGCTCGTCACGGGCGGCGCCGGCTTCGTCGGCTCGGCGCTGGCACTCCGGGCGCGCATCAGCTGGCCCGACGCGCGGGTCGTCGCGCTCGACAACCTGCGTCGCCGCGGCAGCGAGCTCAATCTCCCGCGCCTGCGCGATGCCGGCGTGGCGTTCGTCCACGGCGACATCCGGACGCCGTCCGATCTCGCACCGCTCGGGACGGACCTCGACCTGCTGCTCGAGTGTTCGGCGGAGCCGTCCGTGCTCGCCGGCTACGACGGCGACCCGAGCTACGTGGTGGACACGAACCTCGGCGGCACCGTGCACTGCCTCGAGCTCGCGCGGCGCGCGGGGGCCGCCGTGCTGTTCCTGTCGACGAGCCGGGTCTACCCCATCGCCGCCCTCAACGGCATTGCCACGGTCGATGCGGACACGCGCGTCGAGATTGCCCGCGAGCAGACACTGCCCGGCATCTCCGAGGCGGGCGTCAGCGAGGACTTTCCCCTGCAGGGAGCGCGCTCCATCTACGGCGCCACCAAGCTCGCCTCGGAACTGCTGATCGACGAGTACCGCCACGCATTCGGTCTCCGTGCCGTCGTCAACCGCTGCGGCGTGATCGCCGGCCCGTGGCAGATGGGCAAGGTGGACCAGGGGGTGTTCTCGCTCTGGATGTCGCGCCATCTGCAGGGCGGTGCGCTCACGTACAACGGATGGGGCGGATCCGGAAAGCAGGTCAGGGACCTCCTGCACGTCGACGATCTCGCCGATCTCGTCGTGACGCAGGTCGCTCAGCTCGACGGGCTCGACGGCGCGACGTTCAACGTCGGCGGCGGACGCGCCTGCAGCCTCTCGCTGCTGGAGACGACGATGCTGTGCCGCGAGATCACGGGCATCGAGCGTCCTGTCGCGCCGCAGCCGGAGGCGCGAGTGGCGGACGTCAAGCTCTACGTCACCGACAACGCGCGGGTCACCCGCGCCACCGGCTGGTCGCCGCGCCGCTCGCCGCGCGACGTGATGCAGGACCTGCACGACTGGATGTCAGCACATGCTGACGTATTGCAGCGCGCCGGCATATGACGGGCTGGGCGCTTTGAGTACACTTTTCTGATGGCAGTGGCGCTCATCACCGGCTCGGCCGGCCTGATCGGTTCGGAAGCCGTGGACTCGTTCGTCTCGCGCGGCTTCGACGTCGTCGGGATCGACAACGACATGCGCCGCCGCTTCTTCGGTGACGAGGCCTCGACCGCGTGGCAGCGCACCGAACTCGAGCGCCGCCACGGCTCTGGCTATCGGCACGAGGACCTCGACATCCGCGATGCCGACCGCCTCCTGCAGCTCGTGCAGCGCTACGGTACGGCCATCAGCGCGGTGATCCACACCGCCGCGCAGCCGTCACACGACTGGGCGGCACGCGAGCCCTTCACGGACTTCGGCGTCAACGCGCTCGGCACGCTCAACCTCCTCGAGGCCTGCCGGCAGCACTGCCCCGATGCGGTGATCGTGTTCACGTCGACCAACAAGGTCTACGGCGACACGCCGAACGGCCTGCCGCTCGTCGAACAGGAAACGCGCTGGGAGATCGACCCGGCGCACCCGTTCGCCCGCGGCATCGACGAGTCGATGAGCATCGACCAGTCCACGCACTCGCTCTTCGGCGCGTCGAAGGTAGCCGCCGACGTGCTGGTGCAGGAGTACGGCCGCTACTTCGGCCTGAGGACCGGCGTCTTCCGCGGCGGTTGCCTCACGGGCCCGCAGCACTCGGGCACGATGCTGCACGGGTTCCTCGCGTACCTGATGAAGTGCACCGTGACGGGCACGCCCTACCGGGTGTTCGGCTACCGGGGCAAGCAGGTGCGCGACAACATCCACAGTGCCGACCTCGTGAGCGCCTTCCACGCGTTCGTGGACGCCCCGCGCGCCGGCGAGGTGTACAACATCGGCGGGTCGCGCTTCTCGCACTGCTCGATGCTGGAGGCGATTGTCATGTGCGAGGCCATCGCCGGCCGCCAGTTGTCGTGGACCTACGAGGAGCAGAACCGCGTCGGCGACCACATCTGGTACGTCAGCGACATCGGCAAGTTCAAGGCCCACTATCCGGCGTGGGAGCAGAAGTACGACGTCAAGGCGCTGCTGCAGGACATCCACGACAGGAACGTGGAGCGATGGCAGGTGGGCGCCGCGCGATGAAGGCCGCTGGTGGCGTCGACGTCCAGTCGATCTACGAACGGCGGTTCGCCGACTCGCTGGCCTTCCGGCGGCAGATGTGGGACGTGCTGTGCCGGGAGTTCTTCCAGCGCCACGTCCCGGCTGATGCCACGGTCGTGGAAATCGGCGCCGGGTACTGCGAGTTCATCAACAACATCCGCGCCCGCCGCAAGATCGCTGTCGATCTCAATCCCGACACGCGCAAGCACGCCGGGAGCGACGTCGAGGTGGTACTGTCCTCGACCTCGCGCATGGAAGCGCTGCCGGACCGCGTCGCCGGTGTGGTATTTGCCAGCAACTTCCTCGAGCACCTGACGCGCGAGGACATCCTCGCGACGCTGCGCGAGGTGCGGCGCGTGCTCGAGCCGGGCGGCCGGTTCCTCATCCTGCAGCCCAACATCCGGTACTGCAAGGAAGACTACTGGCAGTTCTTCGACCACATCACGCCGCTGTGCGAGCGCAGCCTCACCGAGGCGCTCGAAACGACGGGGTTCGACGTGCCGTACGTGCTCGGCCGGTTCCTGCCGTTCACCACGCAGGGCCGGCTGCCCAACTCCATCGCGCTGTTGAAGCTGTATCTCAAGCTGCGGCCTGCCTGGCGCATCTTCGGCCAACAGAGCTTCTTCGTCGCGACGCCTCGTGCCTGAGCGCCCGGCGCTGCTCTCGGTGGTGATCCCGGCCCACAACGAGGCCGACGGCATCGCTCCCACGCTACGGGCGTTCGCGGCGCGGCTGCGAGAGGCGCAGATCCCGTTCGAACTGGTGGTGGTGGACGACCACAGCAGCGACGGCACCGGCGCGGTGCTCGAGTCGCTGCGCGGCGAACTGCCCGAGTTGCGGCGGGTGGAGAACCCTCGTTCCGGCGGCTTCGGGCATGCGGTGCTCGCGGGTCTCGAGGCGTTCCGCGGCGACGCCGTGGCCATCGTCATGGCCGACGCCTCCGACGACCCGGCCGATCTCGTCACCTACTACCGGACGTTGCTG
Source organism: Acidobacteriota bacterium (assembly GCA_023429845.1). Lineage (GTDB taxonomy): Bacteria > Acidobacteriota > Vicinamibacteria > Vicinamibacterales > Vicinamibacteraceae > Luteitalea. The sequence goes on along the minus strand of JAEZCY010000229.1, from coordinate 11,105 downwards.
CAGGGATACGACTGCGTGTTCGGGTCGCGGTTCGTGCCGGGGGCGAGGGTGGTGGACTACCCGCGCCACAAGCTGCTGCTGAACCGGCTGGCGAACAGCTTCATCCGGCTGCTGTTCGGATTGCGGCTGAACGACACGACCAACGCGTTCAAGTGCTACCGGAGAGAGGTCGTCACCGGGTGTGCGCCGCTGCTCAGCAAGCACTTCAACCTGACCGTCGAACTGCCGCTCAAGGCGATCGTCCGCGGCTATTCCTACGCCGTGGTGCCGATCAGCTGGTACAACCGCACGACCGGCGTGTCGAAGCTGAAGATCAAGGAGATGGGCAGCCGCTATCTCTTCATCGTGCTCTACGTGTGGCTCGAGAAGGTGCTGTCGCGTGGGGACTACCGGCGTCCCGCCGCCGGGCGCCACTGATGGCGCCGCTCACATCGAACGGGCTTCCATCCTGAAGAGCGTGCGGGCGGTGCCGGGAACCCGATGTCGTTCCGCAATGCGGAAGTGCGTCGAGAAAGCCGTCTCGAACGCATCGAGGTGGTAGTCAGGGAAGATGTCGTCACGCGTGGCCAGCAGCCGCGCGACCTGTGAGTCCTCACGGGGCACGAACTCGATCACCAGTTGGCGCGCGATCGACCCGAACAGGCTGGCCAGACGCGGCAATGGCACGTTGTTGCCGATGGCCAGGTGGTGGACGAGTGCGAGTGCCACGACGGTGCCGCCCTTCATCCTGTCGAGGGCAGAGCTGCGCTCGGCGAGCGCCCAGCCAACTGGAGGAGACGGGTTCGAGAAGTCCAGGACCAGCGGCAGGACGTCATCGCGCCTCGCGCCGCGCGTCTCGCGGTAGTTCAACTCGACGGCTTGTTCGTCCACGTCATGAGACACCACATAGCGGCCGCCTGACGCCAGCAGACGGCTGAAGTGTCCGGTGTTGGCGCCTACGTCGTGGAGGAGCGAAGCGGGCGCCCCTGCGGCCGCGACGCAGCCCGAGACCAGTGCCTCCTTGGCAGCCATGGCGTCGCTCGAGTAGTTCGTGTCGGCGTAGTAGTGGCTCCACTCGGTGCGGCGTTCGGGAAGACGACAGCTTGCGACGGCGGCCCTCAGGCTGTGCATCAAGGCGACCAGTCGCGCGCGGGGCAGGCGTGGCACCTGCACCGGCGTGGTATCCCTCGCCGAATCCTGATTGCGCCGCTGACTGCGGGCGTGCAGGTGGAGGTGCGCCAGCAATCCGAAGCGCGCCATCGTGCGTCTCGGCAGTAGAGACGAGGCCAGGTCGAGCGGAATGCCGTCCAGGAAGCGGATCAGCAGGGCGCGCAGCCGGGGCTCTCGGTGCGACATCAGCGCCAGCGGCGCGAGGAAGTGCTGGCAGAACTGCCGGTACGCGGGCCAGGGGCTGTCGGGCCGGTAGGCTGTGAACGACAGCGTGTCGATGAAGACGGGCCGCGTGCCGACGAACTGCACGTTGTACGCCGACGCATCCTTGAGCCACAAGTCGTGCTCGAGGCTGGCCAGCTGGATGTCGAGGGTCAACAGTGCGGCGTCCTTGAGCTGCCCGAAGCACCACTCGTACGGATAAGACACGTAAGGGACGCGCGACGGGAGCAGCGTGCGATGCGCGCCCGGCTCCCCCGCCGTGACCTCCTCGTGCGCGATCAACCATCCGCGGTCGGCAAGGGCGCGGTAGAGGCCGCTCGCCATCAACGCGTCGTAGTCCGTCGCTCCGGCAGCCGCGACATGGCGCAACAGCACGCCATCGCGCTCATAGACGAATCCGGCCGGGTCGCGGAACGAACCGCCCAGTCGCTCGGGCGACATCTCAGCGGGCCGCGACGATCAATCCTGACCCGCCTTCGAGACAGGCTCGCGGAAGAACACGCCATCCACCTGCAGGGTCCGTCCAGAGGCGGGATCGACGAACTCCGGGAGCAGTGCGTACAGCTGGAAACCCCACTCGGACATCGTCTGCAACAGGTCGGGCAGCGTCGGACTTCCGGCGTAGAGCGGCGTCAGTGATATCTCGAGCTGAATGCCAACCAGGCGTGGCAGCACACCGGTCGCACCGGCCAGCACCTGGCGCTCGTAGCCCTGCGTATCGATCTTCAGGAACGGCCTCGCGGCACGCGTGACGGCCTCGTCGGCGAGGACATCGAGGCGGTGCAGCGCGACCTGCTCCACGCCGATGTACGCCGAGGCCGGTGCGGCCTTCCGGTGGGTCTCGCTCATCGGCAGGACGGAGCTGCTGACCGAGTTGCCCGCGACGTTGATCTCGACTGCGCCCTCGTGATCGCCGAGCGCGGCGCGCGGCGCCATGGCCCACCGGGGGTCGCGCGCAGCGTGCTGCGCACAGGCGGCCCACGCTGCCGGCAGCGGCTCGAACGAAAGGATGTCGCCCCTGTAGCCGCCGCGGCGCAATGCGAGCGCGTGCTGCCCCTCATTGGCACCGACGTCGAGCACGAGATCGACGTGGTGGTGGGCCAGCAGCGCCTGCATCTGGGCCTCCGGCGACGTCGCGGGCGAATACCGCCGCACCGTCAGCCCCAGCCGGCGCAGAGCGCTGTGGACGGCGCGTCTCACCATCCCGCGCACACCTGGCTCATCGTCGTGGACATTCTGGCGGCGGATTGCGTCACGCTGGAACGCGCAGGCGGTTGCGGAAGACGACCGCGCATGTGTAAGCGACCGTGCGTGCGGCGGCGAACACCGTCGCACCGTTTGCGCGAAAGACGCGATAGCGCTCGCCGATCGCGTACCGCATCGTGGACAACCCGCCAACGGCGAAATTGGTCAGGACGGCGGGGCAATAGTGCATCGGCATCCCGGCGCGAATCACGCGTCGCGCCCAGTCGTAATCGGCAAACAGGCGATAGGCCAGGTCGAAGGTGCCCACGCGCGAGAAGACGTCGCGGCGCGTGAAGGTGGCCGGGTGGTTCACCGGCATCACGAGGGTCCCGTGCAGGCCGCGGTCGAGCGACGGCTTGACGACGTCTACCGCCCTGTCACCCACCCAACGTCGCACGTCACCGTGCACCAGGGCCGCGTCAGGAACGGTTCGCAGTGCCGCGGCGACGGTTTCGAGCGCGTGCGGCTCGTACCAGTCGTCGGCATTGAGGAACGCCACGTAACGTCCCCGCGACATGGCGATGCCCTTGTTCATCGCGTCGTAGATGCCGCTGTCGCGCTCCGACACCACCCGCACGTGCGGGTACTGTTCGACGATGCGCAACGTACCATCGGTGGACTGGCCGTCGATCACGAGGTGCTCGAACGTGCCGAACGCGCCTTGCTGACCCGCAACGCTGTCGAGAGCCTTGCCTATCGAGCGCTCCGCGTTGCGGCAGACCGTGACGATGCTGAACAACGGCGCGTCGACGACGTCACCGGCGGGCCGCGGCATGCGGGCTCTCGAGTTGCAGAACGGGATCGGCACTCCGTGCCTGCCCGCCCGACGTGCGCACTGCGTGCTGGTTGGCGAGGAACCACTCGTAGGTGGAGCGGACGCCGTCGGCGAGCCCGATGGAGTGCTTCCAGCCCAGCGCGTGGATCCGCGAGACGTCCAGGAGCTTGCGAGGCATCCCGTCCGGCTTCGTCGTGTCGAATACCAGTCGCGCGGCGGGATGTACGACGTCGCGCACGAGCTCGGCGAGCTCGCGGATGGCGAGGTCTTCGCCCGTCCCGACGTTCAGGTGCGGTGCGTCGTCGTACCTGTCCATGAGGAACACGCAGGCATCGGCGAGATCGTCCACGTGGAGGAACTCGCGGCGCGGGGAACCGGTGCCCCAGATGACGACTTCATCGTCGCCCGACAGGCGCGCCTCGTGGAAGCGACGAATCAGCGCCGGGAGCACGTGCGAGCTGGTGAGGTCGAAGTTGTCGTGGGGCCCGTAGAGGTTGGTGGGCATCGCCGAGATGAAGTCGGCGCCGTACTGCGTGCGGTAGGCCTGACACAGCTTGATCCCCGCAATCTTGGCGATCGCGTAGGCCTCATTGGTCGGCTCCAGGGCGCCGGTCAGCAACAGCTCTTCCGTCATCGGCTGGGCTGCGTGCCGCGGATAGATGCACGAACTGCCGAGATACAGCAGCTTCTTCACGCCGTACGTGTAGGCGGCGTGCACCACCGTGGCGTGTATCAGGAGGTTGTCGTAGATGAACTCGGCGGGCCGCGTCGAGTTGGCGAGGATCCCCCCCACGGTGCCCGCGACGAGGTACACGTATTCCGGACGATTCGCCCTGAACCAGTAGTTCACCGCCGCCTGATCACGCAGGTCCAGCTGTTCGCGGGTCGCGGTCAGCAGGTTCGCGTGTCCATCCGCCTCGAGGCGACGGACGATGGCTGAGCCGACGAGACCTCGATGTCCCGCTACGAAGATGCGGGAATCAGTCTTCTGCATGTGTGTCCTCTGCCCAAGCCGCCTGCGATGTCCGAGACGGCACCGCCGACCAGTCTAGCGCATGTATCACCGGGCCGGCGATGCGCGGCGGGCCACGGCGACCACGCGTTGCGTGAGCGGATGACGACCCGCTGCGACGACGATCACCGACAGCATCAGCGCGAGCCAGAGGCCCCGTTTCCACCAGACCACCGCGCTGCCGTGGGCCTGGGCATGCCCCGCTACCGCTAGCGTTGCCGCGGCCACACACACGGTCACCAGGATCACGTCGGCACGCGACACGAGGTCGCGCACGCGCATGCCCTGCTCGCGGTGGTAGGTGATGACCGGGATGACACTGCCGGCCACGAGACTGATCACGAAGGCCGCCAGGATCCCCGGTGTGCCGAAGGCCTTGGCCGCCAGCCATCCCAGCACGCCGTTCGAGACACCGAGGATGACATGCGAGACGGTGAGCCAACGCAGGTCGCCGCGGCCCATGTACGCGAAGTAGGCGGGCGCCGTGAGGCTGTTCACGTACCAGGCGAAAACGAGGGCCACGCCCATCATGACGAACTCGGTCCGGTACTGCCCCAGCCATACCTCGCTCACGGCCGGCATCGTCGCGGCGAGCACGGCAAACAGCGGCGTGACCAGGTAGAGCAGCACGTGCAGGTTGGTGGCATACAGGCCGCGCTGTTGATCGCCCCGCGCGTGCATGCCGGCGATGATCGGCACGATCACGCGGTTGCTCTCGACGATCAAGGCTCGCATCTTCGTCACCAGCTGCTGGGCGAGTTCGAAGGTGCCCGCAGACGAGAGTCCACCGTAGCGGCTGAGCAGCAGTTTGGTTGTCGGTTCGAACAGGAGCATGACGACGGTCAGCACCTGGACGTTGGCGCCGTACCCGATCATCTGTCGCAGCCGCGCCCGGCTCCACTGCAGCGGGACGATGGGCGGATTGCCGACGAGGCGTCGCACCAACAGCCATCCGGCGACGACGAGCGCCACCCCCTGCACCACCTGGGCCGCGGCCAGGCCCACCAGCCCGTATCGCGGCACCGCGAGATACGCGAGCAGCAGGAAGAGGGCCGTCGCCCCAATCACCAGCAGGGCGCGGATGTCACTGCGCAGGCAGCCATCGAGGCCGCTCTGCCAGACGCCCGCAATGGTGCCGAGCCACATCGAGGCGAGCGCATACGGGAGAATGCGCCGACCGGCCGGAACCGCCCCAGCGGGCAGCACGTGCGGCAGCAGATGCGACAACAGCGGCAGCAGCAGCAGGAGCGCGACGGTGAGAACGACGGCAAGCGTGATGGCGGCGGTCTGAATGAACTCCGCGGCGCCGCGCTCGTCACCCTGGGCGCGGGCGGCTGCGACGAACTTCGTGACGCTTCCCGCCAACCCGAGTTCCGACAGTCGCGTGGCGGACGCGGTGGCGAGTACGACCGCCCAGATACCGAACTGCTCCAGCCCCAGTCGGTCAATGAGGAACCGGTACAAGAAGAAGAACGCAACGGTCTGTACCAGCGTCTGGCTGGCCGCCGAGGACGCGTTGCGGAGCAGCGCCTGTCGATTCACCGCGCTGCGCGCCCTCTCCCATTGCCTTGGAGAGCGGGCTTGCGCGCCACGAAGTTATAGACCGTCTGGCCGAGCGTTCGGGCATCGAGATCGCCGATGGGCTGCAACGTCAGGCTGGCGTCGAAGCCCTCCAGCGAGAACCCCTGCGCCTCGAGGAGGTCGAGGAGATCGCGCACCGTATAGCCGAAGGCGCGCGCATTCTCGTCGAATGCCTCGAACAGGATGGTCAGTGCCGGCGCGTCGGCAAGCGTGCGGGGACCACCGTCGAGCGCGAGTTTCTCTGCGCCCTCGACGTCCATCTTGATGAACGTCGGCGTCCGGATGCCGTATTCGGCGATGGCATCATCGAGCCGCACGGTCCGGACGGTGTTCCAGCCTTGGATCTCCTGTGCGTCGCGACCAATCCGGGCGAGCGAGCTCATGGCGGTGTCGGAGGCTTCCCCGAACTCCGCCTGACCCGTCTCGTTGCTCACGGCCGCATTGATGACCGTGACGTTGGTCAATCGGTTGAGTTCGATGTTGCGCCGCAGCAGCGCGACGGCCCGGGCGCCAGGCTCGAAGGCGTAGACATGTCCGCGCTCACCCACCAGCCGGGAGGCCATGAGTGTGTAGAGCCCGGCGTTGGCACCCAGGTCCAGAACGACGTCGCCCGGCGCCAGATGCGTGCGCACGAAGCCGATCTCGGCCGCTTCGAACCGGTTGGTGAACAGGTCCATGCCGATGGCGCTGGCCAGCGGGTATTCGAAACGCGATCCGTCAGGCAGTCGGAACGTGTAGGGGCGATCCGCCGGCGCGAAGCGCGTGAGCACGTGCCAGAGCAGGCGACGCAGCCGCACCCGGACCTTCTCGACAAGAAGTGACGTCATTCAGCGAAGAAGAGAGCCGGCCTCATCGGCCGGGGTCAACGAGGGGTTCGCTCATCGTCGGGCGATCCGGAGTCCTGGGCGCGGCCGAGAGACCGCAACCGCTTCCAGTAGACGCGGATGCCGTAACCCACGGCTGCGAGCGTCGCAATCAGCCCCTGGATCAGCATGCTGCCGACACCGGGGTCGAGATATGCCCATGCAACGCCAGGCACGATGAGCAGCATGGCCAGGGCGACCAGCACGCGTTCCAACAGCCCCGGCTGCAGCGCTGCCGTCAGCGGTCGCGGCCGCGTGCTGCACGCGTGATCGCCGAACAGCGTGGTCATACGGCGTTCAGCCTAGCACGCGAGCGTCGTGGCTGCTGCCGGCCGCCGGCACGTCGAAGGCATCTCCTGCCGCATCGCGGGTCCGACCGGAAGCGGGACGCCGGAGCGAGACGGCCATCCCGAAGAGCAGCCAGACCAGCAGGATTTGATACACGATGAGCGTCGCGGCGAAGCTGGCCATGACATAGCTCCCGACGGCCGCCGCCAGGCCCCACGCGAGGTCGCGGCGCTCCGGTTCGGCCCGTCCCGCGGACCAGAGCGTCAGCGCGACGCCGACGCCGAACAGCAACACACACCCGGTACCCAGCAGTCCCATTTCCGTCAGGATCGTGGCCGCGTGGCTCATCATCATCGGCGCGGTGGTTCGGTGTTGATCGAGTGGCGTGAACGACGCCGGCCAGAGCCACTCCATGTAGAACATGGACGTGCCCCAACCTGCGCCGAACACCGGGCTGTGACGGAATACCTCCAACGCGACCAGGTACGAGGCGGCGCGCTGCTGCACCGAAATGTCGAGTGTCCCGGCCATCTGCTCGACCCGCTCGGCCGTCTGCTCCACGACCTCCACGGGCATCCCGGGTACGGCAGAGGTGGAAGTGGAGGCCGACGCCCCTGACGCGGCCGAACCGCGCGGGTCGATGGTGCGCGACGCCGTGGCCGTCGGCGCCGCAGACTTCGGCATCAAGGTGGCGATCAATTGCCCGCCCTGCTTGTAGCCCGTCATGGACGCACCAAGGACGACCGTCAGCATTAGCAGGAAAAGCCGCATGCCGCGGTTCGGTCGGACCAGCAGCGCCCCTGCCGCGAGGACGGCGGCGACCATGTACGCGAGTCGCGACCCCGTGGCGACGAGCCCGACGCCGAGCAGCACGCCGGAGACGAGCCAGGGCCACCGGCCACCGTCGCTCCCCCTGGACAGCCGCGCGCCATACAGCCACATCGCCCACGCCGAGATCAGGTAGGTGGCCAGGAGCGACGGCTCGATCATCGTCAAGGACACCCGCGGGAAGCCGTACATCATCGACAGCGGGCGCAGCGTCCCCAGCGTGCTGTTGGACACGGGGAAGTTCGCCAGCGGCGACGTGATGGAGTAGCTGGCGATGGCGAACTGCACCAGCGTCAGCACCGCCACCACCGTTGCGGTCCAGTGATGCGTGCGCGCCGTCATCGGCGCGAGGTCGTAGGTGCGCAGCAGATGCGTCAAGGACAGGAACAGGCCGGCGCCATACAGGAGGCCGACGAACTGCTTCAGGGACTTGGCATGCGTCGTATCGGCGTACAGCTGCGCGTCGGGTCGGAGTTGCACGGCCACCATGCTCGCCAGGGCGGCAGCCACGAGCATGATGATCGGCACGGTTGCCGCATCGAACAGCCGCACCGACGGCCGCTGCCACCACGCCGCGGCAGCGAGGGCCATGACAGCAAGCCCGGCGAAGTGCGACGGCGTCAGCGCCACCCCGAGCTGCACGGACCACCCCAGGATCGGCAGCGTGACAACGAAGGCGAGGAGGGCCATCCTCACGACTGCCGGTGCAGTCAGGCGGCAGAGCAGAGACATGGCGCCGCCTATGATACGGGACGAAAACGGCAGTCCGTACGTGGAGCCGTCAGCCTGCCGCGCACCCGAACACGGGCATCTCGTACTCGGCCCACGCGCCGCCGCGTGCGCGCGACTCGACGAGCACCGACCTCGGTGGCCTGGCGGCCACGGGCGTCCGGCCTGTTTGCAGCACAGCCGCCACGACCTCGGGCAGCGACATGAAGGTGCAGTCGAGTCCCGGCGCCAACTCGGGGGCCTTGACCGCCAGGAACGTGCCGTAGTTGTCCACGAAATCACGGCGTCGGAAATCCTCGGCCACGAAGCCCGAGGAGATTCTGGCGCCGTGGTCGCCGTGCACGAGGAACACGGCGTCGTCGAACCTCGGGTTCTGCACGAGCGTGTGCACCAGCCGTTCGGCCGCGTCCACGACGCACGTCGCCTGTTCGAAGTAGAGACCGAAGTAGCGGTCCCGGGCCTGCTCGCGCTGGGCGCCCTCAGGGAACCGGTCGCTCAGGTAGTAGCCGGAGTCGAACTCGCCGCCGACCACGCAGTCCTTGGTCAGCAGATACGGCGAATGGGGGGCGAGCACGTGCGCGAACAGGTGCGTCCCCCTGGGCACGCGTGCCGCGAAGGCCCCGAACCTGTCGAACCACGACGGAAAGCCCTGGACGTCGTAGCGGTTGGCCACGCCGAGGACGCCGTCGGGCCGATGCTGGAGACCGAAGGCTCTGCGCGTGATCCAGGCACCGGCCGACGCAAGGAAGCTCGGCTGGTATGCCGCCAGGACGGTGTCCCAGACGTGCAGCGCCCCGGCGCGTCCGTCACGCCCCTGCTGGTCGCCGGCTGCCGGGTCGTACGAGGGGAACGTCTCGCAGAGATCGACATCGGCCGACGCGCAGTAGTCGAGGACGGCGCTCTGGAACACGGCCGTCCGGTAACCGCGCGCCGCCATGTCACGAAAGTAGGCGTTCTCCTCGAGTGCCGGCACGAGCCTGGCCGACAGCTCGAACGAGGCTGACCTGCCCTCGTACTCGGCGTTCACGAGGTTCGCGATGCCGTGGTGCGTGAGGGCATGCCGGGCGTAGATGCTGTCGAAGGTGCGGAAGCCCTCGTCCCTTCCGAAATCACGCAGACGCGCCGCGAATGCTGCGCCGCCTGGCAACCCCGCATCGACAGCGCCGGGGGCCGTCAGTTCATCGAGGATGATGTGCACGACGATCGGCAGCGTGGTGTCGAAAGCCCCCGCATCGCTCCACGTCCGTGCCAGGGCTGCTCCCGAGTCGGCCGGCCGCACCGGCGCGGCCACGTTCAGCGGCTGGTCCCGCACCACCGTGGTGGCCGCGAGCACGACCGCAAAGACAAGCAGGATGGGGGCGGCGTGCAGCCGGATCGCCCACAGGAGCGCGAACAGCGCCAGGCTGAGACTCACCAGCATCCAGGGCGGCGCGGCGACGCCGACCGCGACGAGGATCGGGGGCGCCAACAGGACCAGGGCCGCTGCGGCTCGATACAGCAGCCCGGAGCGCGTCAGGCGAGTCCGGCCCGCGTCTGTGCCGATCGTCATCGCGATGCCTCGTCGGCCTGCGCTGCCGGTCCGCACGCCACGTGGTCGAAGTACTGGGCGAAGAAGTCGGGGCTGTCCACCCACAGGCAGGAGCAGCCCGACGCCGGACGTCTCGGCGGACGCGTCTCCTGACGCTCGAGATCGGTAACGCCGAGCACGTACGCGCCAGTCGCCGCGTAGTCCGCGCACAGCCCCCCCTGATGCGCGTGCCCGGCCGGCACGACCAGGAAGGCATACTGCCGTCCCTGGGCCGGGTGGGCGTCATCCGGCGGTTCGTTCAACGGATCCACCGGCACGCTCGGCATGATTCCGTCGTCCACGAGGAAGTCGAGGAACGGCGTGCCGTCTCCATCGCCGTCGTGCGACGACACGTCCCACCAGCCCGCCCAGAACGTTTCCGGCCCGGTCCCTTCGCCATAGCTGGCCGGCATGGGCAGACGGCCGTGGCGCTCGACGTAATCGCGGAGCGCCGCCTGGATCCGCCGCACGTCGCCCACGCGCTGAGCATCACGAGCGCGGACAGCACGGCTGGACGGCGTGATGGCGTCCAGCAGCGAGGGCAATGGGTACGCGAGGTCCACGTACGCAAGCAGGCACAGCGACAGCAGGACCACTCGCCCCCGGGTGCCCGCGAACGTGGCAAGGAGTCCCGCGGCCGCGCTTCCCGCTACGACGACGGCGATGACGGTGAGGGTGGCCGGGTGGCGAACCGTCACCTGCAACTCCGACAGGACGTGGTAGAGCAGCGTCACCGCGAGCAGCGGCGGAACAAAGAGAGTCGCGGTGTGTGAAAGCCTCATGTCGAACGCGGCCGTTGCAGGCACAACGGCACTCGAGGCGCAGCGTCGTGGCAGGGCGCACCGG
>JAEZCY010000119.1 GCA_023429845.1 Acidobacteriota bacterium | reverse complement strand
AGCTATCCCGAGAACCTCACGGGCGAGACACCTCCGGCAACCGTCGCGCCCGGCGCCACCGTGGCAGGCGGGGCATCCCCTCGGAGGTTCTCGGGATAGCTCAAGCCGGTGACCGGCGTCGGCTTGTCCGATGTCACCGCCGCGGCCGCATCGTCGCCGATGGCGGGCACCACTGACGGGTCGAGTTCAGCGGCCTCGGCAGACGTGCCGCGGGCGGTCTGGACGCCGCGTCCGATGAGCACACCGCACAGGAAGATGACGAGCGACACGACGGTCGTCGCCATGAACAGGAACACCAGCTGCTTGCCGCTCAGCTGGATCTCGTGGAAGCCGTCGTCGTGGATGTCGTGGGCCATGGATGCACCCAGGGTGCGCGCGTCGGGCTGGGAGACCGGTCAGCGCACCGTCTGGAACCGTGCAAGCGTGAGACGTCTGAATCGCGGACACGGTCTGCCCCGACGGGCCCGGCGATCTGGTCAGCCCGGCCAGTGTACCACCGCTGTTTAGGGCGTCCTCGGGACCGTCGCCCTGATCCGATCGAGGAGTGCGCGCGCCTCGGCCGAGTCGGGCGCGAGTTGCACGGCGCGCTCGGCATGGGGGCGCGCAGCGTCGGGCTCCCCCGTCCCGAGCAGCGCCTCGGCAAGGAGCAGTCGGGCCTCGATGCTTTCGGCGCTCCACAGCGAGATGGTCAACGACTCGACGGCCTCTCGCAGCCGGCCCGCCCGCAACAGCACGCGTCCGAGCGCGAGGTGCGTCTGCGCGTCGTACGGGGACAGGTAGAGCGACTTGCGGAACTCGGTGATCGCATCGCGGTCCTGCTGCTGCTCTGCGAGTCGCTCGCCGCGCTCGAAGTGGAACCGGGCGAGCTGCTGATACTCCTGCTGCGTGGCCGACACCAGGGCCGGCGTCAGCTGCACCGGCGGCATCTCCGTCTCGCTGAGGCGCTCGAGCCCACGAGGCACGCCGCGGACGCCGTCTGCCGGTGGACGCTTCTCCCACTCCCGGAACCGCGACGACAACTGCCGCGCGAGTTCCCGTTCGCGCGCCGCTTCCGCAGTGCTGCCGGTGGACTGCAGCGCGGCAGCCAGCACGAAGTGCGCTTCCCCGTCGGCGGGTCGGCGACGCACGACCTCCCGCAGCCAGTAGATCGCCGCCGGCACATCCTGGTCCAGCCAGTACGCGTACCCGAGATTGAAGAAGTAGTCAGGAGATTCGGGGGCCGACTCGGCAGCCTTGTTGAAGAAATACGCAGCGACGCCACCCTCCGGCGTGACGCTGCCGCGTCGTGCCTGGATGACGCCCAGGTTGTTGTACGCCGCGGCGCTCGGGCGCTCGTCGAGCAGGCTCTTGTACGCCGCGAACGCCTCGTCCCAACGCTTGAGCGCGATGAGCGACAGCCCCGCGCAGAACCGCGCACGGCGGCTGAACCGCGACGAGCCAGACACCGCCTGCGCCGCCGCGAGCGCGCGGGCATGCTGCTCCTCGCCGGAGGCCACGTCCCAGATGGCCAGGTGGGCGCGCGCGTACTGCGGCGCCGTGGTCACCGCCTGCTCCAGGAAACGCAGCTGCGTGGAGGCCGTCTCGGCCACCAGGCCCTTCACGAATGCCTCGAACACCTCGAGAGAGGGCGGCGGTTCGGCGAGCGTGGCGGGGGCGCCCGGAGGCACGCCGGCGACGCGGGCCCCGACGCGGCCGGCAATGGCGAACACTTCCCGCAGCGGACCTTCCTCGCGGATCTCGGGTGTGCCGCGTCCTGCCTCGACCTGCACGACGCGGACGGTGACCGTCAGCGTCTCGCCGTTCACGGCCACCGTGCCGGTGACGAGGTCCCGCACGCCCATCACCTGCGCTGCCCGCAGGAGCGTGGCGCGGGAGAGCTCGCGATCATCTGGCAGTTCGAGCACGTCGAAGGCGGCGACGCGGTCGCTGCGGGTCACTGCGGGAATCCCGAGTGCGGTGAGCGTGTCGGCCACGAGCAACGCGACGCCCTCTCCGAGCCAGAGAGTGCGGGGGTCCTCACCAACCGGGCGGAGCGGCACGACGAGTGCCGCGGGCGCGACTGGCGCAGGCGTCTGGGCGAAGGCGCGCGGCACCAGGCGGAGGGCGTCGGGGGACGGCACCCATCCGAGCGCGACCGACGCCACGACGCACACCGCCACGCCCCGGCGAAGCGCATGCATCGTCATCCCTGAGTCTCGGGCACGTCCACGCGGACGATGCAGCAGTCGCCCCCGAGGGCACGGCACGCGGGAAAACTGCCGTGCCGCCGGAACGTGGCACGGGTAAGCAGGGCCTCGAGGAACGCGAGGTAGTAGCGGCAATGCGGTTCGTGTGCGTGCTCGCGGCTGCTGCAGAATATCGATCCGCGCACTTCCAGCTCGAGAGCACGTCTGCGGACGCGGACCTTCACCTTCGTGCCGCGATAGGACTGTTCGAAGTGACGCTTGGCGATGCGACCGACCTGTCGCAGCCGCAGCGACACCGGCAACAGGCGGCCGCCGGCGCGAACGTGCCACGGCTGGTGCGCCATCCACCAGGTGGACGCGTAGGACGCCGCCTGCACCATCACGGCATCGTAGGTGCCGGGTTCTTCATGACGCAGGAAGCTGAGGACGGCGGTGACCGGCGCCAGATTGACCGCATCCTCGCGCCATCCACGCGGGCGCAGGTAGCTCTCGTAGAACTCGATGCGCTCGGGCAACAGGTCGACGATGGCCTGGTGGAGCGCCGCCGCGAGCAGTCGATCGATTCTCGCCTCACTCATTTTCTGGTAACGTTCCGGCGGTGAGTGCGCGTCCGGACGACTCGTCCCTGCAGTGGACGGGGGTGGTGCTGGCCGGCGGGCGCAGTCGGCGGTTCGGCGGGGTGGACAAGACGCGGCTGCCACTCGGCGGCCGCACGCTTCTGCAACGCGCGGCCGCGGCGCTGGCTCCGGTGACGAGCCGCTGCCTCATCGTCGGCGGCACGCCGTCGGCAGGCCTGCAGACGGTGCCCGATCGGTACCCGGGCGAAGGGCCGCTCGGCGGCATCCTCACCGCGCTGGACGCCATCCGCACGTCGCACGCGCTGTTCCTCGCGGTGGACCTGCCGTTCATCCCGGTTTCGCTGCTGCAGGAACTGCAGCGCGCCGGTTCGAAGTCCGCGGTCGCCTTCCTGCAGCATGCCGATGGCCGGCTCGCGCTGTGCCTGTCGCTGCACCGAGCATGCAGGACGCCCCTGCACGATGCATGGACGCGCGGGGCCAGACGCGTGCGCGATCTCGCGGACGCGGGGCCGTCGTCGATGGTGCGTGTGGAGGGAGAGACGTCCCGGCGCGCCCTGTGGAACGTAAACGATCCGCTTACCTATGCGCGGGCGCTCGAGATGACTGAGCACGACTGCCCGGCATGCTAACCCACTGATCCGATCGAGTCAAACCGATGATCCTGCCTCTGCAGCAGGCCGTGCGAGCGGCGCTACAGGACACGCTGACAACACTTTACGGGCTCGACGCGGTCCCGGCGACCCTCGTCATGGAGACGCCGCCGACGAGGGCCATGGGCGACCTGGCGACGCCCTGCGCCTTCGAACTCGCACGCGTGCTGCGCAAGGCGCCGCGCGTCATTGCCCAGGAGATCGTCGCGGCCCTGCCGCCGCTCGCCGGTGTGCGACGCGTCGAGGCGGTCGGGGGCGGCTACATCAACGTATTCCTCGAGCGCGGTGCGTTCCTGCGTGCCAATCTCGGCACGACCGCGCCGCCGTCCACATCCGTCCGCGCCAAGACGATCGTCGAGCACACCGCCATCAACCCGAACAAGGCGGCCCACATCGGGCATCTGCGCAACGCCATCCTCGGCGACACCGTCGGCCGGCTGCTGCGGTTCCTCGGCACGCCGGTCGAGATCCAGAACTACATCGATGACACCGGGGTGCAGGTGGCCGACGTGGTGGTGGGCTTCGAACACCTCGAGAGCAAGAGCCTCGAGGAGGTGCGTGCGCTCGCCGCCGCCGAACGCTTCGACTACTACTGCTGGGATCTATACGCGCGCGTCACCGAGTGGTACGGGGCCGACAAGGCGCGCCTCGACGTCCGCGCCCGCACGCTGCACGCGATCGAGCACGGCGAGAGCCCTGCGGCCGACATGGGTGCCGTGATCGCCGAAGCCATCGTCCGGTGCCATCTGCGGACGATGGCACGCCTGCACATCGACTACGACCTGTTGTCGTGGGAAGGCGACATCCTGCGGCTCCGGTTCTGGGCGACGGCATTCGACATCCTGAAGCGCAACGGCACCGTGTATCTCCAGACCGAGGGCAGGCTGAAGGGCTGCTGGGTGATGGAGATCGACGAAGACGTGGACGCCACTCTGCAGCAGGCCGAGGCCCAGGACGACGACACGTCCGGGGACGTCAATCCGCGCGAGAAGGTCATCGTCCGCTCCAACGGCACCGTGACCTACGTCGGCAAGGACATCGCCAACCAGTTCTGGAAGTTCGGGCTGCTCGGGAAGGACTTCGCGTATCGACCGTTCGGCACGCGGCTGGCCGGCGACACACTGTGGGCGACGACGTCCAGCGGCGGCGCGCCGGATCATCCCGCGTTCGGCAACGCCGGCACCGTGATCAACGTCATCGACACGCGCCAGTCCTACCTGCAGCAGTTGCTGAAGCAGGCGCTGGCGACGATGGGCCACCGGCAGCAGGCCGAGCAGTCCATCCACTTCTCCTACGAGATGGTGGCGCTGTCGCACAAGACCGCACGCGAACTCGGCTACGAGGGCGACGCGGACGGCAAACCGTTCGTCGAAGTGTCGGGCCGCAAGGGCCTGGGCGTGAAAGCCGACGATCTCCTCGATCGCCTCATCGACAAGGCGCTCGAGGAAGTGCGCAAACGAAACCCCGACCAGACCGAGGCCGAGGCACGACAGACTGCCGAGGCCATCGCCATCGCGGCGGTGCGCTACTTCATGGTCAAGTTCTCGCGCACGAAGATCATCGCCTTCGACATCGACGAAGCCCTGAGCTTCGAAGGCGAGAGCGGCCCCTACCTCCAGTACGCCGCGGTCCGGGCGGGCAACATCTTCGCCAAGCTGCGCCAGCGGTGGCACATCGACGAGGCGATGCTCGGCGAGCGGCTGGCCGACGTCCCGGACGACGCCATCGCTGCCGGCGACGACGGCGACGCGTGGTGGGATCTGGTACTCACGTGCGGGCGGCTCGACGAGGTCGTGGACGCGGCCGTGCGCACTCTCGAGCCTTCGCTGGTCGCCAAGTACGCGTTCGCTCTGGCGCAGGCCTTCAGCGGGTTCTATCACCGCTTCCCGATCGTCGGCGAAGAGCGCGAGGACGTCCGGCTGTGGCGCGCCGCCGCCGCGAGCTACTTCCGGCAGCAGATGACTCGCGCCCTGGACCTCATGGGCGCCACCGTGCCGGGGCGCATGTGATGCGGCGACCGCGCGTCACCTACATCCGGTGCGGCCGCGACGAGGACTACCTCCACGCGCTCGATGTCGCTCGCATCGCGGTCACCGCCGTGTCGCCCGATGGCGACGTCGCGTCAGCGATGGGCGCAGGAGACGGCGTGGTACTCGCCGGTGGCCCCGATGTGGACCCGTCCCGGTACGGCGAGGCGCTCCATCCTGCGTGCAGCCTTGCCGGCGACGCCCGCGACGTCTTCGAGCTCGGCGTCGCGCGTCGCTGCCTCGGAGAAGGCCTCCCGCTGCTCGCGATCTGTCGCGGCATGCAGGTCCTCAACGTCGCGGCCGGTGGCTCGCTGATTCAGGACCTGCCCTCGCAGGTGCCGATCGCGCTGCCGCACTCGGTGGACGAATCGCTCACGAGCGTGGCGCACGGACTGGACGTCCAGCCCGGCTCGCACCTCGCACGGGCGGCCGACCTCGGCATGTCGCTGCAGGTCAACAGCCGCCACCATCAAGCCGTCAAGAGCATCGGGCACGGCCTGGTCGCCACCGCCCACGCCGCCGACGGCATCGTCGAGGCCATCGAGGCTCCAGACCTTCCCTTCTGCGTCGGTGTCCAGTGGCATCCGGAGAACTTCTGGCGCACGCACGAGTTCCGGCCGCTGTTCGAGGCGTTCGCGTCCGCGTGCACGGCATACGCGTAAGGCGGTGGCCGTCGATCGCCGCCAGGCGCGACGGGTGCGGTTTCCGGGAGGCGGCCGACTACCGGGCGGGGACGAGAGCCCGCACCAGGGCGGCCATGTCCGCCTCGGTGTTGTAGATGTGCGGCGAGACGCGGATCGACGCTCCACGAAGCGATACGTGCACGCGGCCCGAAGCCAGCCGTTCGGCAACAGCAGCCATGTCCGTTCCCTCCGGCGGGCGTACGCCAACGAGATGCGCCGCGCGCCACGCCGCATCCTCCACCGAGTAGCCTGCCTCGCGCAGGTGCACGAGCGCTGGCGCCCACAGGCTCGCAGCGTGCGACTGGATGCGTGACGCGCCCCACTCCCCTACCAGCCGCAGCGCCTCGATGGCCATCGGCAGCGTGATGAAGTTGGCGCGCTGCCCCACGTCGTAACGCGCGCTGCCGGGTCCGTATTCGTCCGTGTACGCCACAAGCCCGCGGAAATCGTCGCTGCCCTCGCGCCCCGCCCAGGTCTCCTCCAGCGGTATGCCGTGCCGCAGCGCGTCGCCGAACCAGCCGAACGCCAGGCCGTACGGCCCCATCAACCACTTGTAGGCGGCACAGACGACGGCATCCGGCCGCACGGCGCTGAACGGAAAGTCCAGCGCACCCACCGACTGCGTGCCATCGATCACCACCCAGGCGCCGACGGCACGCGCGCGGGCCGCCAATGCCACGACGTCGAACTTGGTGCCGTCGGTCCAATGCACGTGCGGGATGGCCAGCATCGCCGTGTCGGCATCGATCGCGTCGTGCAGCGCCTCGTTCCACGCCGCGCCACGTCCCTGGTGCGACTCTGGCGCCGCGACCGTGCGGAGTTGCGCGCCACTCGATCGGCACAGCCGGCGCCAGGAGTGCACGTTGCTCGGGAACTGCTCACCGGTGACGACGATGTTCTGGCCAGCGCGGAGCGGCAGATTGCGCGCCACGATGCCCATGCCGTACGACACGCTGGCGAGCACGGCGACCTGCGCATGTCGTTCGGTGCCAATCACCGAGGCGAAGCGCTGCTTCGCCTGCTCCACCAAGGTGAAGAAGTCCTCTGGGCGTATCGTCCAGGGCCGGCTCTTGCGCGCGAGTCCGGCCAGGCCTGCCGCCTCCACCGAAGACGGAATCGGCGACATGTACGCACAGTTCAGATAGTGGATGCCTGGATCGAGATGGAACACGGGGGGCTCGGGATTCGGGATTCGGGGCTCGGGATTGGGGATTCGTCACTGCCTGCACGCGCTCATGCGCCCGTTCCGTCCGGCATTCGACGTCCGACGTTCCTCGTTCCTCGTTCGTCGTTCCTCGCTCGACGTTCGACGTTCATCGCTCCAGCACCACCACCGTTTCGACGTGCGCCGTCACCGGGAACATGTCGAACATCGTCATCGAGGTGATGCGCATCCCCGCGCCGGTCAGCGCCTGCAGGTCGCGCGCGAGGGTTGCCGGATCGCACGACACGTAGACGAGCCGCCGTGGTGGTGACGCCGCCAGCGTCTTCGTGACTACCGGCGACAGCCCGGTGCGCGGCGGGTCCACGACGACCGACGAGTTGCTCAGTGCGGCCGATTCGTCGCCCACGAAGGACTCCACGTCACCGCGCACGGCCCTGACCCTGTCCCCGAACGCAGCCGCGTTGGTCACGAGGTCCTCCGCGCTCACGGGGTCGCCTTCGACCAACGTCACAGACGACGCGCCACGAACCGCGGCAGCAATCCCGAACAGGCCGACACCCGCGTAGAGATCGACGATCGGTGCGTCGTCGCGCACAGCGTCCAGCACATGTCGGACGAGTCCTGGCAGCAGCGCGCGATTGCCCTGGAAGAACGCAGCGGCATGCCGCACGAGCGTGGCCGCATCTCCACCGGGCAGGCCGAGCGCGCTCAAGGACTCGCTCACCCAGGGGTGGCCCCACAGCGTCGCCGTCTGTCGCGACGACGTGAGCGCCGCGCTCACGCCCGTGCACTGCGGCGCCCCGCCTGCGGACGTCTCACCCGGGGGGGCGAGGATGTCGCCATGCCGCGGCAGTGGGCGGGTCAGTTCCAGATGCACGGCCTGCTGGTCGCCGGCCACGGTGGACGTCACGACCACGGCATCGACGGCCCGCTGGGCCTGAGGAGCCAGGCGTCTGACGGTGTCCTCAGCGAGTTCGACGAGCCCTTCGACCATCTGACCCGACGGTCGCGGGTTGCACAGCGCATGCGAACCCTCCCGGAAGAACCCGGCTCGCCCTCCCTGGACGTGCAGCCTGGCCCGCAGGCGCCACGCCCGCACTGGAGAACCCACCGTCTCGATGGCAGGCAGATCGCGCAAGCGGCCGATGCGCGCCATGGCGTCCTCGACGATGGCTCGCTTGAGTTCGACCTGGCGTGGATAGGCGACGTGCGCGAACGCCAGGCCGCCGCAGCGTGGGTCGCCCTCAGGGGTGATGCGGTCGGGTGATGGCTCCTCTACGGACTCGACGCGCGCAAACGCCACACCCTTGCCGCTGCGCTCCATCGCCACGCGCACGCGTTCGCCGGGGATGCCTCCACTCACGAGCACGACGCGTCCTGCGTGGCGCGCCAGCGTACGTCCCCCTGCGACGGGTTTCTCGAGCGTGAGTGTAAGGGTGTCGTCAGCCATCGAGGCGGACCTGCGGCAGCGCGAAGTGGCGACGAGCGAACTGTCCGCGCAGCGCGTCCTCGGCGTCGCGCAGCACGTCTGGAGACATCTGGCCACGGTACGGCGACAACTCGCGCCGGGTCGCATCGTCGATCGATGACCGGTGCGGGGCATCCAGCGCCGCAAGTGCCGCGCTGGTCATGACCTGCTCGATCTCGATCAGTCGCTCGAGCAAGGCGACGCGGGACTCGCCTCGCGCGCCGCGCGCCTCGAGGAGGCACGCGTCCACATCGCGCACCGTGCCGGCCAGAGCCTTCGACAGCGACGCGGGCAATGCCTGCGCAGCGAGCACGGACGACAACCGGATGAGCACGCGCTCGAGGTGCTTCGGCAGTGACGGCACACGGGCAGGCACCGACGATTCGACCGGCGCGTCTGGTCCTGTCGCGCCAGACGCGGCGCCCTGCATGACGTGCACGCCGACGGCACGTCGCCACTGGTCGTAGGCGTCACTCACGTCCGCGTCGCAGAACTCGATGCGCACGGGCCTGCGTCGCGGTCCCCGGGCGGTGAGACGGGTGACGGTGCGGTCCACGCCCTGCAGCACGACGCGCAAGGGCATGCCGTCGCGCGCCCACCCGGCAACCAGTTCGAAGGCAGGACCGACGATGCGTACGAGGTGACCGCCGTTGACGCGGCACAGGTGTGCCTCGACGGCCCGGCAGAACGCGCCTATGTCGATGTTCGAGGTGGCTTCGATTTCTTGCATCACGATTCGTCCAGCAGCCACTCGACGTCCCCTCCGTGCACGGTGACGTGCTGGCCGTCGTCCGTACACACGCGCAGCGCACCGGCAGGGTCGATCCCGAGACTCCGACCTCTGCGCGTCACTCCTTGATGGTGCCAGCGGACGATGGCGTCGTCCACCGATGGCGCCAACGCGCACCACTCGTCGCGCACGGTCGTGCAAGCGCCGCGGGCAAGTTGCAGGCATCCGTCGCGCAGCTGCACGAGCAGCGCCGCGACGATCGCGCCGACCGGTGGCGCCTGCGCCTCCCCGCACAGGTCCGCGAGCGACACCATGCGGCGAGCCACGTCGTCGGGCGCCCGCGACGCACGCAGGTTCAGCCCGATGCCCAGCACCACCGTCCGCAGCACCCCACCATCGCTCGCACCTTCGGCGAGGATGCCGGCCAGCTTCCGCCAGGGTGGGTCGTCGTCAGGCACGGACGGAACCGCCACTCCGTGGGGCGGGCGTGGTCCGCGCCGCGACGACGATCTCACCATGACGTCGTTCGGCCACTTCAGCTCCACCGGCGCGTCGCACACCTCGCCGATGGCGCGGACGACGGCCACGCCGGCCATCAGCGTGATCAGCCCGGGCGCCGGCGAGGCGATGTCGTCGCGCACGGCCCCCCAACGGTCGGGCCGCAGCAACGTGGACAGGTAGAGGCCGTCCGCGGCGGGCGAGTGCCACGCGGCGCCACGGCGGCCGCGGCCGGCCGTCTGTTCGGCGGCGATCACCGTGTAGCCTTCCGGCGCGCCCTCGATTGCGGCGCGCGCGACGTCGTCGTTGGTGGATCGCGTCGTCGGGAGGACGAGTACGTGCTGCGCGAAGGCTGCCGCGCGGGGCGTGGCGTCGGCGACGCCTTGTCGCACCCCGTGCAGCCAGTCCGCGAGCCTGCTGCTCACGACGCAGGCGCGATCTTGAAACTCAGGTCCACCGACGCCGCCGAGTGCGTGAGGGCGCCGACGGACACGAAGTCGGCGCCGGTGGCGGCGATTGCCGGGATGCGATCGAGCGTCACGCCGCCCGATACTTCCACCTGGGCACGACCTGCGGCGCGACGCACGACCTCGGTCAGCGTCGGGATGTCCATGTTGTCGGCCAGCACGCGCGTCGCACCCGCGGCCAGCGCTTCGTCGAGTTCGTCGAGCGTGCGGACCTCTACTTCGATCACCATGTCCTGACCGGCGCCGCGCATGCGATTCAGCGCCTCCGCGACACCGCCGGCCAACGCCAGATGGTTGTCCTTGATTAGGATGCCGTCGTCGAGCGCGAAGCGATGGTTGGTGCCGCCGCCGGCGCGCACGGCGTACTTCTCGAGCACGCGCAACGTGGGCGTGGTCTTGCGGGTGTCGAGCACGACGAGCGACGTGCCGCGCGCGGCATCCACGTACTGGCGGGTGAGCGTGGCGATGCCCGACAGGCGCTGCATGAAGTTGAGCGCGGTGCGCTCCGCGGTGAGCAGCGCTCTGGCTCGCGCGGTCATCTCCGCGACCAGCGTCCCGGCCACGCAGGCGTCGCCGTCGGCGTGATGCCGCACCATTGCCGACGACGGGTCCAGTTGCAGGAACGTCTCCTCGAAGACGTCGAGCCCGGCGATCACGCAGTCCTGCTTGGCGAGCAAACGCCCGGTGCCGCGCTGCTGCTCGTCGATGGTGCCCTCGGTCGTGGCGTCGCCCCAACCGAGATCCTCGGCAAGGGCACGACGCACCAGTTCGCGGTACAGGGCCTTGTCGAGCGGCGACAAGGGCAGCGTCACGCGCGGACCTCGTTGGGGCTGGCTTCGAGTTCGCCGAGCTCGACCGTCGCCTGGCGCACCTCGCCCGGTTCCGTGCGGAGCCGTTGCACCAGACCCGAGGACGCCACGTCGGCGCGCGCGAGTTCCAGCGACGCCAGATCGGCGGCCGGTGCCACGACGAACAACTCGGCGACGGGCGTCCGGAGCGGCTTCTTGGCTTCCGACTTGGTGCGCCGGATCTCGCCGAGCGTCCACGACGCCATCGCCAGCGCCTCCACGCCTGCGGCATCCGCGGCGCCGCCGATGTCGCTCAGCACCTCGTCGGCCGTCGGCCACGCGGCGTTGTGGACCGAGCCGTCCTTCCACCAGGACCACACCTCCTCGGTGACGAACGGCAGGAACGGCGCGAACAGCCGCAACAGCGTGCCCAGCGTCACCGTCATCGCGGCGTTGGCCGACGCGGCGCCCTCCACGCCGAGGTCGCCGTAACGGCGTGCCTTCACCAGCTCGAGGTAGTTGTCACAGAAATCCCAGAAGAACTGCTCGGTGCGCTCGAGCGCACGCGTGTAGTTGTAGTCCTCGAGGTCGCCGGTGGCCTCGGTCACGAGCGTCGCGAGGCGCGTCAGCAACCCTCGGTCGACAGCCGCGGTGATCGCGCCCACGGGTTCGGCCCGGCCAAGCGCGAACTTCGCGGCGTTGAGCAGCTTGATTGCAAGCCGGCGGCCGACGCGCATCTGTCCCGTGTCGAACGCCGTGTCGGCGCCCGGGCGTCCGCTCGCCGCCCAGTAGCGCACCGCATCGGAACCGTGCTCCTCGAGCAGGCCCATGGGCGTCACGACATTGCCCTTGGACTTGGACATCTTCTTGCGGTCGGGATCGAGCACCCAACCGGAGATGGCCGCGTGCTTCCACGGCAGCGCGTCGTGCTCGAGGTGGGCGCGCAGCACCGTCGAGAACAGCCACGTGCGGATGATGTCGTGCGCCTGCGGGCGCAGGTCGAACGGGAACACCCGGTCGAAGACGTCGGAGTCCTCGCCCCACTGCCCGACGATCTGCGGCGTCAGCGACGATGTCGCCCAGGTGTCCATCACGTCGGGGTCTCCGACGAAACCGGACGGCTGGCCGCGCTGCCCGGCCTCGTATCCCGGGGGCACATCCGTGGAGGGATCGATCGGGAGCCGAGACTCGTCGGCGACAATCGGCGCATCGAAGCGCACGCTGCCGTCGGCGCCCACCGGGTACCAGACGGGGAACGGCACGCCGAAGAAGCGCTGACGCGAGACGCACCAGTCGCCGTTGAGTCCCTCGACCCAGTTCTCGAAGCGGGCCCGCATGTAGGGCGGGTGCCATGCCAGCTCGCGACCGCGGCGCACGAGCGCCTCGCGATGCGGCATCGTGCGGATGAACCATTGCCGGCTCGTCACGATCTCGAGCGGGCGATCGCCTTTCTCGAAGAACTTGACGGCATGGGTGATCGGGCGAGGCTCGCCCAGCAGGTCACCCGACTCCCTGAGCTGCTCGACGAGACGTGTGCGCGCCTGCGAGGCGCCACGGCCGATCAGCGGCGCGTACGCCGCCTCGGCGCGGGCCGGATCCACCGACGGCCACTGCTCGCCGCCGAACGTGATGGCTCGCAGCGTGCCGTTGGCCTCGATGATCGACCGGACGGGAAGGTTCAGTTCGCGCCACCAGATCACGTCGGTGAGATCGCCGAACGTGCAGATCATCGCGATGCCGGTGCCCTTCTCGGGGTCGGCAAGGTGATGCGGCCGGATGGGCACCTTCACCCCGAAGAGTGGCGACACGACGTCGCTGCCGAAGAGCGGCTGGTAGCGTGCATCATCGGGATGTGCCACCAGGGCCACGCAGGCGGGGATCAGTTCAGGACGCGTCGTGTCGATCTCCACGAAGCCTTCGCCGTCGGCGCGCGCGAAGCGTATCCGGTGGTACGCCCCGGGCACTTCGCGGTCCTCGAGTTCCGCCTGCGCCACCGCGGTCCTGAAATCCACGTCCCAGAGCGTCGGGGCCTCGAGCTGGTAGGCCTGCCCCTGCGCCAGCAGACGCAGGAACGCGAGCTGCGATATGCGCTGAGCACGCTGACCGATGGTGGCGTAGGTCATCGACCAGTCCACCGACAGGCCGAGGTACTTCCAGAGGTGCTCGAACGCCTTCTCGTCCTCTTCGGTGAGCCGCGTGCAGAGCTCGATGAAGTTCGGCCGCGACACCGAGATCGGCTGCTTGGGCGGCGAGTCCGGCGGCTGGAAGGCGGGATCGTACGGCAGCGACGGATCGCAGCGCACGCCGTAGTAGTTCTGGACGCGGCGCTCGGTCGGCAGTCCGTTGTCGTCCCATCCCATGGGATAACAGACCGCCAGGCCGCGCATGCGCTTGTAGCGCGCGATGGCGTCGGTATGCGTGTACGAGAAGACGTGGCCGACGTGCAGGGAGCCGCTCACGGTCGGCGGCGGCGTGTCGATGGAGTAGACCTCGTCACGGGGCCGCGTCCGATCGAACCGGTAGACCTCATCGGCCTCCCAGCGGGACTGCCACTTCACTTCGAGGCCCTCGAGGGCCGGCTTTTCGGGAACGGTGCGGGACGGGGACTGGCTCGACGCCTCGGACATCACCCGTAGATCGTAGGGGGTGGCCCGCCTCCCCGGCAAGGGGCACGCCGGCGATGCGGAAGCGGGCCTGACGATTGCGCCGATCCGGTTACGGCGCGCCGCCCTTGATGCGGGCAATCTCCTCGGAGATCAACCGTTCGGCGACATCGAGGACGCGCGCGCTGACCTCCTGGCGCAGCACCTCGTCGGTCAGGCGCTCCACCACCCGCCGTGCCACCTGCTCGACGAACGCATCGGTGATCACCGCCGATGGCGCACGACCAACGCCTGCGGGACCTTCGCCACGTTCCTCGGCAAGGATCGCGGTGAAGGCGGTGGCCAGCGAGTCCGGCTCGCCCGCGCCGGGCACTGTCGCTGCCGGCGCGTCGGATGCCGTGTCACCGGCGTCGGCCAC
>JAEZCY010000103.1 GCA_023429845.1 Acidobacteriota bacterium | reverse complement strand
CGCCTGCCGACGGTGAGTTCGGGTGGGAGGTCCTGATCACGCCGCCTGCGTACACGAGCCAGCCGGTGGTGCGCCTCACACGTCCGACACGTCTCGAGGCCCTCGTGGGCAGCCGACTCGAGTTCCGCTTCACACCGTGGCAGCAGGGCACGCGCGTCTGGATTGGCAGTGCCCTCAAGGCCGTGCACGGCGGGAGCGCGTCCGCCGCGATCTCGGTGACCATCGCCGAGTCCGACGTGATGGTCGTGCGCGACGGGCGCGACACCCTTCTCGCGTCTGTCGCGCTTGTCGCACGTGCCGACGCCGCTCCGCTCGTACGCATTGCCGCACCGGCGGCCGACGTCCGGCGCACGACAGCAAGCGGCGTGGTCCGGATTGGCATCGAGGCCCGCGACGATCTCGGGCTCCGTGACCTTCGCCTCAGGTTCACGAAGGTCTCGGGGGGCGGCGAGTCGTTCACGTTCGTGGACGGCGAGTGGCCCGTGCGCGTGTCGCAGCGGTCGCGCCTCGCATGGACGGGCAGTCACGACATCGACGTGGCCCAGCTGGGCCTGGCGCCTGGCGATTCCGTCGTCTACTACGCGACGGCGCGCGACGCGAGGCCCGGTGCGGACGGCGCATCGGAGTCGGAGCGGTTCCTGCTCGAGATCGCGCGCACCGCCGACGCCGCAGCGGGGGAGTTCAGCCTGCCCGAGCCGGACCAGAAGTTCGCGCTGAGCCAGCGGATGGTGATTCAGATGACCGAGCGGTTGCTCGCGCAGCGGTCGCGGCTCGCGCCCGACGACTACCGCGAGCAGGCTCAGGCACTCGCAATCGCGCAACGGCGGGTGCGCACGGAGTTCGTCTTCATGCTCGGCGGCGAGGTCGAGGACGAGTTCGAAGAGGCGGCCCACTCGCACGAGATCGAAGCCGGGCGTTCGGGCAACCGCACCCGACGCGATCTCACCGATGCCACCCGCGAGATGGCGCGCGCCGAGGCGCAGCTCACCGACGGCGAACTGAAGGAAGCGCTGACTTACGAGTATCGGGCGCTGGCGGCCCTGCAGGTCGCCTTCGGCAGGTCGCGCTACTTCATGCGCACCCTGCCAGAGCGCGTCGGGATCGACAGCGCGAGACGCCTCCAGGGCGACACGCGCGACGCGTCGTCGGCGAGGTGGTCGCGAGCGCCGATCACCGACCCCCAGCGCGCCGCGGCCATGGCGGTGCTGCAGCGGCTCGAATCAGCCGGCCCGGCGCCCGACGCTGCCGCACGGGCCGCCCTGCTGCCGGACCTCGTTGCCCTCGATCGTGCGGACGCCGACTGGGTCGCGCTGGCGCAGCGCGTCCTCGATGACGGTGCGCAGGTCGTCGCCCGAGCACTCCGGGCACGCTTGATCGCGACGAGTCCGGCGTGGATGGCGGTACCGCTTCCACGGCATCACTGGGAGACCGCCGCGGGAGGGGCGGGGGCCACTGGTTCCGCAGGAGGCACGGCTGCCCGGGGACGACGCGCAGCCGAGCGACGTCCGGCAGCGGGCATGAACCAGGCGAGCCCGCCATGACGTCCACGCACGTGGTCGTGTTGCTCCGTGCCCTCGCTCTGACGGGTGTCGTCGCGGCCATAGTGAACCCCGGGTGTACGAAGACACGGCGGCCGACGGTGGAACTGCTCACGACCGACGATGTCGCGGCGACATCCGGCGATCGCATCGGCGCGCGACTCGCAACGGCCACGCGGTCGTGGGCCGACCTGCGCGTGAAGACGCCTGCGTCGCCACCGGCCGCCACAGCCGACCTGCGGGTGATCGCCGGTCATTCGGCATCCACGCTGACGATGCTGCAGCGTCTGCCCGCGGCACTCGCGGTACGGGTCGAGGATCGTGTGCTGGAGATCGCGCGTATGCATGCGCCTGCCCGCGTGACCCATGGCGGACGGACCGACGTCGTCGTGGCCCTCACCGGCATCCCGTCTGGACCGGGCACTCTGACACTGACGCTGGTCGACCGGTCCACCGGCGTCGAAGTGGCACAGGAGACCGTGGACACGAAGGACATCGTCGATGGCCGCTGGCAAGGCCTGGTCCCGTGGTTGCCGACGCGCGAAGGTGATCGCGTGCTTCGGCTCACCGCGGGCCACACCGCCGGGGGCGCCGTTCGGGAGTCACGTCCTGTCGACGTCGTCGTCCAGGTGCTGCCGCTGCGGCTGCACGTCGAAGTGCTCGAGGCGCGACCGACATGGAGCGCCCGCTTCGCTCGCCTCGCGCTCGCGGGGCAGGCAGGGATCACACTGTCCACCGAGGTGCGCGTCGCCCCGGGAATTGCGGTTCGGACGCAGCCCGGTGCGAAGGAGAGCGCCGAGGCTGCGACGGATGCATCGGTGATCCTCGTTGGTGGCGTGGACGCGCTGACCGATCGGGACGTGTCGCGGTTGGAGCGCGAGGTGCGAGAGAGAGGGCGAGCACTGGTGCTGCTGCTCGACGAGGCGCCAGCGCCCGGCGCGTGGACCCGCCTCTGGCCAGAGTCACTGGGACGGGTCCGCAGCAGCGGCCAACCGTTGCGGGCGCTCGTCGCGGGGCATCCGTGGCTGGTGCGCGAGTGGCTGTCGCCTGCCACGCCGGCGGCCGGTGTGGCGCTGGCGTCCCTGGAGTCGGCACGCGACCCCGTCGTCGTTGGTCGTGGCCTCGGCGCCGGACGCGTGATCGGCGTAACCGCGCTCGACGCGTGGCGCTGGCGGGCGGACGAACGCGCCGAGTTCGCGCGAGGGTGGCAGGCATTGCTGCGCGGGCTGGCCGCGAGTGTGCCCGGACCCGTCGCGCTCACGGCGTGGCTGGACGGCGACCGGCTGCGGCCGACGGTTCACGCCGAGGTGACGGTGCGACCGGACGTGCGCGCCCAGGGGGCCGTGGACATGCGCGCCGAGGTCGAGTGGAGCGGCCGCGCCACGCATCCCCTGGTGCTCGTCGCGCATGGTGATGGCCGCTTCCGAGGCGCCGTCCGGCCGTGGGATGGGACGACGGCCCTCGTCCGCGTGCAGGCGGTGCGCCGAGGCGAACTGGTCGCCGGGACGCAAGCCGTGGTACACGTAAGCGCCATCGCACCGACGGCCTCGTGGACCACAGTGGAGCGTCACCAGCGCGAGCGGGGACGCGCCGCGACGGCCGAGGCGACGATGGAGGCGGCGCTGGAGACGCTCCGGCAGTCCGTGGTGCCGCACCACGAACGCTGGTTCGTGACGCGCACGTGGTGGTATGCCGGCATCGTCGCCGGTCTGCTCGGAACCGAATGGATCCTGCGACGCAGAGGGCGCCGCCGGTGAGGACGGGACGACAAGGATGCCGCAGAACCGACGGGAGTTCCTCAAGACGGCCGCCGCCACCGGCGCCGCGCTGGGGATGTCCGATCTCTGGCCGTCGCAGCTCGCGGCGCAGGCGCCGAGGGGACGCAGCGGGCCGTGGCGCCAGTACGGCACGGACGCCTTGAAGGATGCAAAGGCGCTCGGCTGCAGCTACGCCGATATCAGGTTCGGTCGCAAGCGATCCCAGTCGCTGAACGTCCGCAACGGGCAGCTGACGACAGCGGGAGGCTTCAGTTATGGCGGGTTCGGAGCCGCGCCCGGCGGTGGCGTGTCCGACACCTTCGGCTTCGGTGTGCGCGTGATCCACTCCGGCGTGTGGGGCTTTGCCAGCAGCCCGCTCGTGACTCCCGACGAGATTCGCCGTGTGGTGCGGCAGGCGACCGACATCGCGAAAGCCAGTGCCGTCGCCAAGCGCTTCGACGTGAAGCTGGCTCCCGTGCCGGCGTACGACGAGTTCTACGAGACACCGCACGATCGGGACCCCTTCGAGGTGCCGCTCGAGGAGAAGCTGGCGTTGCTGACCGACGCGACGACGGCGATCCAGAAGAACGCCCAGGTGGTGTTTGCGACCGCGCAGGTGAGCTTCTCGCACGACTGGAAGTTCCTGGTCACGTCCGAGGGGTCGTTCATCGAACAGAGCCTGTACTACTGCTCGTGCGGGTGTTCGGCGACGGCGCGTGCCAAGGGGCAGGTGAAGACGCGGGTCTACACCCCGGGCGCGTCCACCGCCGGCTACGAGTTCCTCGTGAAGGCCGATCTGCAAGGGCACGCCGAACGTGTCGCTGCCGAAGCCGTCGAGCACAGCCTGGCCGCGCCCGTGCAGGCCGGGCTCAAGGACCTCGTCCTGAAGCCGTCGCATCTCGCCCTGACGATCCACGAGATCATCGCGCATCCCACCGAACTGGATCGCATCGTCGGGTACGAGGCCAATTACGCGGGCACCAGCTTCGTGAAGCTCGCCGACCTTCGCGCGATGAAGTACGGGAGTCCGCTGCTGAACGTCTATGCGGACCGCACGCACGTCGGCGCCTGTGGCACGGTGGGGTTCGACGACGACGGCGTGAAGGCGCAGCGGTGGCCCATCGTCCAGGAAGGCATCCTCGTCGGACTGCAGACCAACCGCGAAACCGCGCACTACATGGGTGAAAGCGAGAGCCGCGGCTGCACGTTCGCCAACCACTGGCGCAACTACCCGTTCCTGCGCATGCCCAACATCCAGCTCGAGGCCGGCAAGCCCGGATCGCCCACCCTCGACCAGATGATTGCCGACGTCAAGGACGGCGTGCTCGTGGACGGCGCCGGCAGCTTCAGCATCGACCAGCAGCGCTACAACGGGCAGTTCGGCGGCAATGCGTTCTGGGAAATCAAGAATGGCAAGGTCACGGGTATGGTGACCGACTTCACCTACAACGCCATCACCACGGATTTCTGGGCGAACCTCGACGCCGTGGGGCCGCCCGAGAGCTGGGAGCACCACGGCATGGACGGCGACGCGAAAGGACAGCCCGTGCAGTCCAACTACCCGTCGCACGGCTCGGCGCCATGCCTGGTTCGCAAGGTGATGGTCGGCGCGGCGTTTTCGTAGTCTGAGGCCGACAGCCAGCAGGCTGCAGCCGGCCTGTAGGGGATAGGGCGCCTGAGGAGTTGTCCGAGAGCCTCCAGGCCGGCTGCGTATCCGATGGGGATGAGATGAGCTATTCGCGCGAGCACGTGAAGTCGATCACCGACAAGATCCTGAACATGGCTCGGGCCGACGGGGTCGAGGTCGAGTTCCAGGGCGGCGAGCGCTCGGCGACGCGGTACGCCAATTCCAGCATCACCGCCAACCTGATCGAGCACGACCAGCAGGTGCAGATCACGGTGTATTTCGGCCAGAAGAGCGCCAGCACGGTGACCCACCAGTTCGACGACGCGTCGCTCAGGACGGCGATCGACGAGGCCCAGGCGCTGGCTCGCCGCAAGCCTGACAACCCCGAGACCATGCCGCTCGTCAAGCCGCCGCAGGACTATGCGCCGGTGGACGCGGTGATCGACCGCACGGTGAACTTCGGCCCGGCCGAACGGGCGGCGATGGTGGCCAGCAGCCTCGACATCTGCGAGAAGAAGGGCGTGGTAGGCGCGGGGTACATCCCGAAGCTGCACTGGACGCAGGTCACCGCGAACAGCGAGGGCCTGTTCTCGTATTTCCGCTTCGCCGAGGCGAGCTTCATCCTTACGTGTCGCACGCCTGACGGCACCGGATCTGGCTGGGCGGGCCAGACGGGGTTGAAGGACGTCGCCCTGATCGATCCGACGTCGGTCACCGAGCGCGCTGCCGACAAGGCGCTGAAGTCGCGGAAGCCGCGCGCGATCGAGCCAGGCGACTACACGGTGATTCTGGAGCCGCGCCCCGCGGCGCGCTTTCTTTCGTTGCTGCTCACGGCCATGGATGGCCGCGCCGCCGAAGAAGGCCGAAGCTTCATGAGCGGCAAGGAGCGCGGACAGACGAAGGTCGGCGAGAAGCTGTTCGGCGACAACGTCACCATTCGCAGCGTGACGAACCATCCGGTCTTGCGGCAGACACCGGTTGGCGAGGATGGGCTCGCGGCGCGCGACCTGACCTGGGTGGAGAAGGGCGTCGTCCGGAACCTCTACAACAATCGCTTCTGGGCCAGCAAGACGGGGAAGCAACCGACGGCGACGCCACCGGGACTGAGCCTCGTGATGGACGGCGGCACCACCTCGCTCGACGAGATGATCCGCACGACGAGACGCGGGCTGCTGGTGTCGTTCTTCTGGTACATGCGGCCGGTGGAGGCGATGAACATCCTCTACACCGGCATGACGCGCGACGGCCTCTTCCTCATCGAGAACGGGGAGATCACGGCGCCGGTCCAGAACTTCCGCTGGAACGAGACGCCCGCCGTGGCCTTCAACAACATCAGTGCGCTCGGCCCTCCGGAACCCATGCACACGGGTGAAGCCTACGATCAGCCGGGCACGGCCATGGTGCCGGCGATGCGGATCGAGGATTTCACGATGACGTCCGTGTCGCCCGCCGTGTGAGGCCGTGATGAGCACGAATCGTCGCGGTTTCATCAGGACGCTCGGTGCCACCACCGCCGCACTCGCCTCGAGCGACGTCGTCGCCTCACTGATCGCGCAGTCGGCGAAGGGACGGGTGCTGGAGTCGAGGTTCAAGGGCCTGTCCGACGTCGCGCTCCAGGAGGCGCGCCGACTCGGCGCGACCTACGCCGACGTCCGCTTCACGCGCAACGTCAACGATTCGGTGGCGGTCCGGGATCGCGTCGTCGGGGGCGGCGGCTTCGGCGGGTTCGGATTCGGCGGGGGCGGTCGCAACGAGAGCGCCGGGTTCGGCGTGCGTGTGGTGCACAGCGGGGTGTGGGGCTTTGCCAGCAGCCCGGTGGTCAACGAGGAGCAGGTGCGCGCGATCACCCGCCAGGCGGTGGACGTGGCGCGCGCCAGTGCGGTGGCCAAGCGCTTCGACGTGAAGCTGGCGCCGACGCCGGCATACCAGACCTACTGGGCGACGCCGATTGCGGTGGACCCGTTCAGCGTCTCGCTCGACGAGAAGATCGAGTTCCTGCTCGGCATCAACGAGCTGTTGCTGAAGACCAAGGGCATCCTGCGCACCCAGTCGTCGATCGCGCAGGATTACGAGTGGAAGTACTTCGCGTCGAGTGAAGGCTCCTACATCGAGCAGGAGGCATGGCGCGTCGCACCGAGTTTCACCGCCACGGCGCGCGCCAACGGCAGGGTGAAGTCACGTACCTACACGGTGCAGGCCCGCACCGGCGGGTATGAGGTGGTGACCGGCGGGGGCATGCGCGAGAACGCTGATCGCGTCGCGTCCGAGGCGGTCGAGCACGCGATGGCCGCACCTGTCAGCGCCGGCCTCAAGGACATCGTGATGACGCCGTCGCACTCCATGTTGACGGTCCACGAGATCATCGGCCATCCAACGGAACTGGATCGGATTCTCGGCTACGAGGCCAACTACGCCGGGACCAGTTTCATCAAGCTGTCGGACGTGGGGAAGATGAAGTACGGCAGCCCCATCTTCAACGTCACGGCGGATCGGACGATGCCCGGCGGACTCTGCACCGTGGGCTACGACGACGATGGCGTGAAGACGCAGTCGTGGCCGATCGTGCGCGAGGGGGTGCTGGTCGGGCTGCAGACCAATCGCGAGACGGCGCACTTCGTGAACGAGACGGAGAGCCGCGGCTGCACGTTCGCCACGTCGTGGCGCAACTACCCGTTCCTGCGGATGCCGAACGTCCACGTGGAACCGGGCGACGACAAGGCGCCGAGCGCGGAGGAACTGATCGCCGACACGAAGGACGGCATCCTCATCGACGGGCGCGGCAGCTACTCGATCGATCAGCAGCGCTACAACGGGCAGTTCGGCGGCGACGCATTCTGGGAGATCAAGAACGGCAAGAAGGTGCGCATGGTGTCGGACGTCACCTACAACGCGATCACGACGGATTTCTACGCGAACCTGGATGCGGTCGCCAACAAGGCCTCGTGGGAGATGCACGGGACGACGGGCGACGCCAAGGGACAGCCGGTGCAGATCAACCACATCTCGCACGGCGCGCCGTGGATGCGCGTCCGGAAAATCATGGTCGGCGCCGCGTACTTGTAGCCGCCGGGCCTTGCTCGGGGGACGTAAAGTGTAATGCGGGAATGCGGGAATGCGGGAATGCGGGAATGCCGAGGTCATGGGCTTCCTCGCCATTTCCGTTACCTTGCGGGCCGGGCTCGGCATTCCCGCATTCCCCACCACCTTCTATCGGGACGGTTTCGACATTCCCGAATTCCCCGCATTCCGCATTTCCCACCACCTTCCTACTCGGGACGGTTTCGACATTCCCGCATTCCCCGCATTCCCGCATTGCGCCATTCCCGCAATGCGTTCCCGCATTACGTCGTCGGCGCCCGAGGCAGCCGCACGCGCGCCACACATCCGGTGCGATCGCGCCGATTCTCGAGCGCCACGCTGCCGCCATGCGCGTCGGCGATCTGCCGGCACAGCGCCAGGCCGATACCGGTGCCGCCGGGCCGCGTGGTGAAGAACGGCACGAACACGTCGGCGCCTGCCGTCACGCCGAGCCCCTCGTCCAGGACCCGAATCTCCACGGCCTCGTCGCCGACCACGAGGCTCCATTCGATCCCGACCTGCCCGTGGGTTTCGCGGACGGCGTCGAGCGCGTTGCGCAGGAGGTTGATGAGCAGCTGCTCGATCTGATCGGGGTCGGCACGGATGACGGCTGACGGGTCCCCGTTCACGGCCACGTGCGCCGCCG
Source organism: Acidobacteriota bacterium (assembly GCA_023429845.1). Classification (GTDB taxonomy): domain Bacteria; phylum Acidobacteriota; class Vicinamibacteria; order Vicinamibacterales; family Vicinamibacteraceae; genus Luteitalea. Next base: position 18,871 of record JAEZCY010000103.1, on the reverse strand, counting down.
ACTCCAGGGCGACGAGACGCGACACCAGATCCGCCACGGGCACGTCCCCGAGCGTCGGCGGCGGCAGCTTTGCGAGAGTGGCGTACCCGCGCAGGAAGCGGTTCAGCCCCTCCGCGCGTTGTTCGATGACGCCCAGGCCCCGCCGCACGTCGGCGCGCACCCCACTGTCCAGCGGGCCGCGATCCACGAACTGTGCGAGGGTATTGGCGATCGACGTGATCGGGGTCAGCGAGTTGTTCAACTCGTGGCTCAGGACGCGGACCAGCCGCCGCCATGCCGCGCGCTCTTCCTCCCGCAGGGCGCGACTCACGTCGGTGAGCACCACGAGATGGTGGGCGAGCCCGTCCTGGCGGAAGGAGGAGTGGCGCACTTCCCAGCGGCCGCTCGCATTGGGAAAGTCGACGCTGACCAGTCGTGCCGGCAGCGGGTCGAGCAGCGCCTCACAGCCGAGCGCCTGGGCGGATTGCCCGAGCAGTTCGGCGACCGGTCGGCCGAAGAGCCGGGCGGCGGCAGGATTGGCCAGGGCAAGCGCCTGACGCCCGTCGAAGGCCAGCACCGCCGCGTCGAGTTCCGCCATGACCGTTGCGAGCAGCGCGCTCGCCTCGACCTCCGTCAGCCGCTGGCGTTGCAGCCACTCCGCCAGCGCATTGACCTCACCCAGCACCAGCCCGAGCCCGTCGCCACCTTCGTCCCGGCGCGCGCGCACCGAGTAGTTGCCCTCGCGCAGCCCCTGCAGCAATCCCGCGGTAGTCCGCAGCGGGCCGAGGACCGCCGCGCGGAGTCGTGCGATCGCGAAGACGCACCAGGTGCAGATGGCCGCGACCAGCACGGACCTTGGAAGGAGCCCCCATGGCTGCACGCTCACCGTCCACACCGCCACCACGAGGAGCGGCAGGACGAGCACCGCGGCCCACGCAGCGAGGCCCACGTCGTGCCGCATGCCTCTAGAGTCCGTATCGCTGCAGCCGGCGGTACATCGCGCTGCGGCTCAGCCCGAGCGCATGGGCCGCGGCCGTGACGTTGCGTCCGTGACGGTCGAGCGCCTTGCGGATCAGGAACGCTTCCACGTCCTCGAGGCTCATGTCGTCGAGGCGGCGGCCACCGTCGCGGGCCGGACGCAGGGCGAGCGCCTCCGAGGAGACCTCGGGTCCGTCCGACATGAGCACCGCGCGTTCGAGCGCGTGGTCCAGTTCCCGGATGTTGCCCGGCCAGCTGTGGTCGAGCATCGACTGCAGCGCCGCTGCCTGGAACCCCTGGATGCTTTTCCGGTACCGGGTGGCGTGCCGGGCGAGGAAGAGCGCTGCGAGTTCCGGGATGTCCTCTCGCCGCTCACGGAGCGGCGGCATGTGGACGTCCACCGTGTTGAGGCGGAACAGCAGATCGCGACGGAAGCGGCCCTCATCCACCTCGGCGTGCAGGTCGGCGTTCGTGGCGGAGATCAACCGGACGTCGGCGCGACGCGTTCGCGACGACCCCAGGCGTTCGAACTCGCGCGTTTCGAGCACGCGCAGCAGACGCGCCTGCACCGACGCCGGCATGTTGGCGACCTCATCGAGGAACAGCGTGCCGCCGTCAGCCACTTCGAACCGTCCGACACGCTCCGAGCGTGCGTCGGTGAAGGCGCCGCGCTCGTGGCCGAACAACTCGCTGTCCACGAGCGACTCGGACAGGCCACCGGTGTTCACCGAGACGAACGGCGCGGCCGCGCGAGCCGAGGCCTCATGGAGGGCGTGGGCCAGCAGCGTCTTTCCGGTGCCGTTCTCGCCCGTGATCAGGACGTTGGCATCCGACGGGCCAACGCGCGCGAGCACCTGCAACACGGGCTGCATGGCCGCCGACGTGGCGACCAGGGGCGTCCCCGAGCGCGGGCGCAGCAGCGCGTTCTCGGCCTCGAGCCGACGCGTCCGGCGCAGCGCTCGTCCGAGTTCCACCTGCGACCGCAGCACCGTCAGCAGCCGGGCGTTCTCCCAGGGTTTCTGGATGAAGTCGCCGGCGCCCCGGCGCATGGCCTCCACCGCGATGTCCACCGTGCCCCACGCGGTCATCACGACGACGGGCATCGTGTCGTCGAGGCGGCGCAGATGGGCGAGCAGGTCGAGGCCTTCGACGCCGGACGTCGTGTCGCGCGCGTAGTTCAGGTCGATGAGCGCCACGTCGTGCACGCCGTGCTCCACGGCGGCCAGCACGGCGCCTGGCGATCCGACGCCGTCCACCTGATAGCCCTCGAGCTTCAGCAGCAGGCGCACGGCTTCCACGACGTCGGCCTGGTCATCGGCCACGAGGACGCGCGGAGATGTCGTGACGTCGCGCACGGGCGTGGTGGGTCTGGCGATGCCAGGCAGTCTATCGGTCGCTGGCGATGGCACCAAGGGACTGATGCTCCTGCGCGGGGCCGGTGTGGTCCTCCGACACGATGCGTCCGTCGAACAAGTGCACCGACCGGGTGGCGTGGGCGGCGTACCGGGGATCGTGGGTGACCATGCAGATCGTCGCGCCGTCGCCGTGCAGGTCGCGCAGTAACTGCATCACGAGCTCGCCATTGTGTGAGTCGAGGTTGCCGGTGGGCTCGTCGGCCAGCAGGATCGACGGCTGGGTGACGACCGCACGCGCGACGGCGACCCGCTGTTGCTGGCCCCCGGACAGCTGCCCGGGCAGGTGCCGCGCCCGGTGACCCATACCTACGCGTTCGAGCGACTGATCCACGCGCTTGCGGCGTTCGGCCCCCGACATGCCCATGTAGGTGAGCGGCAGTTCCACGTTCTCGTAGACCGTCAGATCGCCAATCAGGTTGAAGCTCTGGAAGATGAAGCCGATCTCGCGGTTCCGGGTGCGTGCGCGCTCGGCCACCGAGAGGCTCTCCACCGGACGGTCGTTGAGCCAGTAGCGGCCGGCGGTGGGCGTGTCGAGCAGTCCCAGGATCGACAGCAGCGTGGACTTGCCGCACCCCGAGGGGCCGGCGATCGCCACGTACTCGCCGAAGTCGATGGCGAGGTGAATCCCGTCGAGCGCGTGAGTCTCGATCTCGTCGCCAGCGAACACCTTGCGGAGGCCTTCGAGGCGGATGCGGGGGTGGGGCATGGGGGCGGTCTCCAGGTGCAACTTGTGTCTGATTCGTTGTGAACGCCGGGTGGAGCCAGCGGTTATGCGCCGCAGGGAGGTACGCCCTCGCAGTTACCGGCTCGGCCGCCGCGGGCGCCCGGCTGGGTCGTCGCAGGCGGCCGGCTGGGACAGCCGGCCCTACCTTATCTGTATTCGATCCACCTGGTCCCAGGCGGACATGTCAGAGAGCACCACGCGCTCGCCTGCCTCGAGGCCGTCGAGCACCTGGATGTGGCGTACGGAGCCCTTGCCGAGGCGCACCGGTCGCCGCTCCGCGATGCCGTCCGCGCCGAGCCGGAACACGGAAATCGTGCCGCCCTCCTGGCCGTTCGACGGGCGGGCCATGTACAGCACGTTGGCCAGGCGCTCGATCTCGATGATGCCGTCCACCGAGAGATCAGGCCGCGCCCCGCGCGGCAGGTCGCCGACGAGGGTGATGTCCACGAGGACGGTGCCGCTCACGGCCGCGGGATCGACGCGCGACACCCGACCCTCCGCGACGCCGTTGCGAGTGTCGACGCGCGCCACCTGACCGATCTGCACGTCGCGCACCTGCGTCTCCGGCACGCGTACCTGTGCCTTCAGCTGCGCCGGGTCGGCGACGCGGGCGACGTTGGTGCCGCCGGACACCTGGCTCCCGACCTCGACGGGCACGGCCTGGAGCACGCCGCGCATGCCCGCGCGGACGCTCAGCTGGCCCAGTTGCTCCTGCTTGAGCGCCAGGAGCGCCCGCATGCGCGACACCTCGGCCTGCTGCTCCGCGATCTGCTCAGGCCGCATCCGCTGCCCGACGTCGAGTCGCTTGCGCTCGGCAGCCACCTGAGTTCGAAGCGCCCGGGCGCGCGAGGAGGACCGCCGATGTTGCAACTCCGACACCAGCCCGTCGCCAAGGAGAGCGGCGTCTGCCTCAGCATCGGCCTTCGCGCCCTCGAAGTCCGCCTCGGTCTGGGCAACCTGCGCCTCCTGCGCCAGCAACGCGGTCGTGGCGTCGGCGTCCGCCCGTCGCAGGCGGGCCACTGCCGCCTCGAGTTGCAGACGCGTATCGACGACTTCCTGTTCGAGAGCGGGGTTCTGCAGTTCCAGAATCACGGCGGCGGGCTCGACCTGCGCCCCCGGCCGCAGGAGGATGCGGGCGACACGGCCATCGGTGCTCGCCGGGATCCACGCCGTGTCCACCGGCACGAGCGTGCCCGTGCCGCGCACCTCCCGCACCAGCTCGCCCCGCTGCACCGTGTCGAACCAGAGGGGCCCACCGTCCACCGACGGCGCGGCCGGGGCCATGCGCATGACGGCCAGGCCGGCTACGAGCACCAGGAGCGCCGCGACCGCAGGGACGCGCCAGCGCTGGAGTCTTCGGTGACGGCGTTGCTCCGAGGTCAGCGGAAGATCAGGCACACAGAACTCACCATCAAACTTCGGGCCAGCGCATGTGTGGCCAGTACGCGCACGAACCGCCGCCCGGGCATCGTCAGCGCGTCCGTTTGTGGGACGTTGCGTCCCGGCACCGGGCGTGCCTCAGGGTTCGCCGAAGCGGAGTACATGCCGCACGCCCTGGACGAGACGATGCCACCGCGCTTCTTCTTCGTCCAGTTGCCGACGACCGGCCGGCGTGAGCGCATAAACGCGGGCCTTGCGCCGTGTCTCCGTGACGCCCCAGGTGGACGTCACCCAGCCGGCCTGCTCGAGGCGTCGCAAGGCAGGGTAGAGCGAACCTTCCTCGACCCGCAGCAGATCGTGCGACGTCTGGTGGATGTGTTGCGCGATCGCATACCCGTGCCTTGGCCCGTGATCGAGCGCCTTGAAGACGAGGAGGGTCAGGGTCCCTTGAAGCGCGTCGGTGCGTGGCGCCATCGTTGCATTGAATTCTATGCCTAGAATTCTAATCCTGCGTTCACAAGCCTGAACGTGAACCCCTTACCTCGACTTCCCGGCGTATTCTTGCAGTTGTGGAAGAAGATCGGCCGGAAATCAGTGACCGGCACATCGACGCCTACCTCGACCACCTTCGGGTCGTTCGACGACTGCAGCCGCTCTCGATTGAGAGTTACAGCCGCGACCTGGTGCAGTTGGCGCGCTTCGCCGCCGGACGCGGCACGACCCCGGATGCACTGGATCGGCACGATCTCGAGAGTCTCGTCCGCGAACTGATGGCGGGTGGCTACTCACCCCGCTCGGTCGCCAGGACCGTCGCCGGCATCCGCGGCTTCTACAAGCACCTGCTCGTGTCGCGCCTCGTCGCGAGCAATCCGGCGGAGGACTTGAGGCCCCCGCGTGCCTGGCGCGAACTGCCTCGCTACCTCTCGCTCGAAGAGGTGGACGCGCTGCTCGCCGCACCGGACATGTCCACACCGCGCGGTTGCCGCGACCGCGCGCTCATCGATGTGCTCTACGCCACCGGCCTGCGCGTGTCGGAGCTCGTGTCTCTCAAGCCGTCGGATCTGAACCTGGACGTCGGGTATCTGACCTGTATTGGCAAGGGCGACAAGGAGCGGATCGTACCGGTAGGGGAGCAGGCGATCGCCTCTCTGCGTGCGTACATGGCGGGAGGTCGCTCGGGGCTGCTGAGAGGGCAGTCGTCGCCGTGGCTGTTTCCGAGTGGCCGCGGGGTCGCGGCACTGACCCGGGTGGGTTTCTGGAAACTCCTGAAGGGGTATGCGACCAAGGCGGGGCTCCGCACCGACGTGTCGCCGCATGTACTCCGGCACTCATTCGCGACCCATCTGCTCGATCGGGGCGCCGACCTTCGGGCCATCCAGATGATGCTGGGGCACGCCTCGCTGTCCACCACGCAGATCTACACCCACGTCAGAGAGGCCAGACTGAAGCGCTTGTACGAATCGCATCATCCGCGCGCGTGACAAGACGGGTCGGCAATCGGGCATTGGGAGAGCGTCCGTCCTGCCACTCGGGTGCCCGCCTATACGTCGGCCGCGACATTGTCGGCCGGCCGACAAATGTCAGCGATCGCTTATCGACTTGGCGGTCGGGTGGCGCGCCGTCCTCGAAGGTCAGGTTCGAGCAGTGAGCACCAGGTAAGCGGCCACGGCCACGAAGAGGATGTTCGGCGCCCATGCGGCGAGCGCCGGGGTGAGCACGCCAGCGCTGCCGATCGCGGCAAACAGACTCTGGGCGGTCCAGTAGAGGATGGCAATCACGATGCCGATCCCGATGCCGAACAACGTGCCCTTGCGGCCGGTCGTCACGCCGAACGGGATCGCGATCAGCGTCATGATCACGGTGATGAACGGGAACGCAATCTTGCGGTGCAACGCCACCTGAAGCGGCACGGTGTTGTAGCCGGCCTGGTTCAGGTCGGCGATATGCGACCGCAGCTGCGGCACCTTCAAGCGCTCTGCCAGCACGGCTTCCGGTTCCTCCACGCCGAAATAATCAGGCCGCTCCATGGTCAGCGCATGCGTGGGAAAGGGCGTGAACGCCGTGACCGCATTGCGATCGCCGAACGTCCGCAGCCATCCCTGGTCCGCCCGCCACGTCGTGCCGTCCATGTGCACGGCCACCCGCCCGTACAGCCGGCTCGTGACGTTCCAGCCGCGCGAGCCGAAGTCGTACACCGTCAACTCCTCTAGGCGCGCCGCCCGCGGGTCGAACCGGCCGTAGTGATACAGCCGGCCGTCGCTGCCTGCCATCCACTGGCGCCCGGCCATGCCGAAGGTCTGAGGCGCTCCGCTCCGGATCGTCGCCCGCATCTCCTCGGCCCGGCGGTTCGACGCCGCGAGGATGCTTTGCTCCATCCCGAAGAGCACCACGCTCCATGTGAGGGCGAAAAGAAGCATCGGGACGGTGGCTCGGTAGAGGGACACCCCGCACGCCTGCATCACCGTCAGCTCGCTCGTGCGGGTCAGCAGGCCGACCGTCACCAGCGTCCCGACGAGCGCCGCCAGTGCGGTGATGTAGTAGATGTACTGCGGCGTCGAGTACAGGAAGAACGCCAACAGCATTTGCCCGGTCGTGCGGCCCTTGAACAGGTACTCGCTGTAGTCGGTGAAGATGGCGATGTAGAACACGGCGAGCATGCCGAGGAAAGTCACCCCGAACACTCGCAAGTAGATGCGGCTCAAGTAGCGGTCGAGGATGTTGAAACCCGGCACCCCGAACTGCGGCACCTTCACCACCAGGACGATGCGGTTGGCGGCAGTGTGAGGGGCCGGGCGGCCAGCCGACGTGGGGAGAGGCCCGGGTGACGGATTCCCCGGCAGCGCGGATCTGTTATCGGAACCACGACGCAACAGGTTCGTCAGGAAGGCCGGAATCGGAACGCTGATGGCAGGGGAGAACTCGTAGCCTCTGGTCTTGGCGACGAGGAGGACGACGCCGGCGAGACCCAGAACGAAGTTGGGGATCCAGAGAGCGAGCTCGGCAGGCACCCGCTGGCCCTTGGCAAGCGCCTCGCCCATGTACATCAGCACGTAGTACACGAGCACCACGCCAATTCCGATCACGAAGCCGGCGTTCTTGCCGTCCTTGCGGTTCGTGACGCCCAGGCCGAGCGCGATGAGTCCGAACACCAGGCAGGCCACGGGAATCGTGTACTTGCGCTGGATCGCCATGATCGGATTGTGCGGCGAGATCCCTTGCTCGCGCATTTCCCGCGCCTTGGTCCGGAGCTGCGGAATCGTCAGCTCGTTGTCGCCAGGTGTCACGCTCTGGCGCGGGAAGACGGTTTCAGGGTCCAGCTTCACCGTCAAGGCGGCGAACTCCTGCAGCTCGTACTGATCGGGCGCATCCGCCCGCGACCGGTGCAGGATGCCGTCCTCGAGGATGAGGTCGACGCGACGCTCGGCGGGGTCGAGCACGAAGTGCCCGCGGTCGGCGGTGAGCAGTTGCGGCTCTCCGGGGTTGCGGGTATCGGCGAGGAACACGCCGCGCCAGCCGCGTGTATTGGCGGGCACGTCGCGCACGTACAGGACGAGGTTCGGAAACTCGTCGAAGAAGACCCGCGGCCGCACGTCGCTCTCGGCCTTTGCCTGGATGATCCGGAACGTGATCTCGCGGAACGTCTGGTTGCCGCGGGGCATTGCCTCGATCATCAGGTACGCCGTCGCCATCGTCCCGAGGACCGCCATCAAGGCAACGGGACGGAGGATGCGGTACAGGCTGACGCCGCATGCCTGCATGGCGACGGCCTCGCGGTCCGCCGAGAGCCGACCGAGCGCCATCAGCAGCCCGACGAGGAGGCTGATGGGAATCGTGAGCGACAGCGTGGACGGCAGCAGCGTCACGAGGATGCGGCCGATCGTCGGCAGGTCGACGCCCTTGGCTATGAGCGTCTCGGCCACCTCCATGATCGTGGGGATCTGGAGCAGGAACGTGAGAATCAGGAGCGTCAGCCCGAACGGCGCCAGCGTCTCGCGGATGATGTAGCGGTCGAGCGTACGTAGCATGCGGGTTCGCAAGGGGCCGGATGGGCGGGCCCCCTTGCCATCAACCGATCATTTCAGAACTTCCGGTCCACGCCAATCGAACTCTGCGGACGTTTCCATAAGGCGTCCGTACGACCCTGGCGGCGGGCGCGAACCGTGGCCGACGCCCGTCAGCTCCCGATGGCGCAGGCTCGCCGACGCGCTTTGCCGAGGTCAGAAGAAGGCGGCGGCGGCGGCGGCCGCCAGCGTCCAAAGAAAAATTAGGCCGGATCACCTTAAAGCGTCCACACACGCTATCAACAGGCCAGAAATCTTGCGTTACACCAAGAGTCCGATAATACACATTATGTTAACTAGTGCATGCGGAACCCAAGCTGGAAGCCGTTCGACGCAATCGGCTCCCTCGTCCCGCCTACTCTGTTGAGGCTGTGTCGTCCTGCGACGCGGCGGATGCGCTGGCGCTCGCTCGCTGATTCCTGAGGTCGGCAAGAATGCGTTCGAGCGTCTCGATGACCTCGTCGGGTTCGACGTCTGTCTTCTTGAAGCTCAATTGGAACGCGAAGCGATTCTCCGGCGCCTTGTACCGGAACGTGAACGGCTTCGGACGGCTGCGCGACACGCCCTTGGGCTTGACCGCTTCGCGAACCTCTTGCCTGGTCATGCCGCCGCCGCGCGACATTTGTTCGACAAGCGCGGCCATCTTTTCCGGCTCGCCTTGCCTAACCACCTGTAGAAGCAACGACTTGGACGAAATGTCGGCCAGCCGACAAAGATGCTTGATCTGCTCCGGCATCTGGTTGAGCGACAGCGACTCCGTGATCACCGTCCGGCTCTTGCCGAGCTTCTGCGCCAAGCGCTCGTGCGTGTACCCAGCCTTCTGACACAAGGCGTGCAGGGCCTCGGCTTCTTCGAATGCGGTCAGGTCCTTTCGCTGGAGGTTCTCGACCAACGCAATCTCCAGGATCCCCACATCGTCTACATCCCGGATGACGACGGGCAACTCGTCGATGCCGGCGCGGACGGCGGCCTGGTAGCGTCGTTCGCCCGCGACGATCTGAAAGCGGCTGCCGCGCTGGCGAACGACGATGGGCTCGATGATGCCCTGTTCCTGCACCGAGGCGATGAGTTCAGACAGGTCGCCCATCACCTGTCGTGGCTGATGCGGATTGGGGTCGATCTGCTCGATCGGGATCATGCGCCCGACGGGTGCGCCCGCCGACGCGGTGAGCGTCTCCACGTAGTGCGCGTCGTGACGCATGCGGACCGATTCTGGCAACCCACGCTTAGACACGGCTCAGGACCTCCTCGCTCACGCTGTAGTACTCGGATGCGCCGGACGAGTCCGGGGCGAAGCTGAAGATCGCTTCCTTGTAGGCCGGGCTTTCTTCGAGCCGGACGCTTTTCGTGATGACGGTCTTGAACACCTTCGGGCCGAACACTTTCTGGATCTGTTCCCGGATATCACGCGCCAGGCTCGTGCGGCGGTCGTGCATCGTGATGAGCACGCCGAGCACCTGGAGCGACGGGTTGGCGCGCAGCTGCACCTTGCCGACCGTTTCGAGCAGGTCGTCGGTGCCTTCGAGCGCAAAGTACGAGGACTGGATGGGCACCACGAGGTGCGTGGCCGCCACGAGTGCGTTCACCGTCAGCAGCCCCAGTGTGGGCGGGCAATCGATGACGATGTACGGGTATTCCGCTTCGAGCGGTTCGAGCTTTTCCTTCAGCCGGAAATGCGCGTCGAGCTCACCTACCAGCTTGGCCTCCAGCTTGGCGAGCGCGATGCGCGCCGGAGCGATGCTCAGGTGCGGCTGGGTCGTCGGGCGGATGATGCTGGCGAGCGTGGCGCCGCTGTCGCCCGTGAGCGCCTCGAACATGTTCGGACCGAGGCTGCCCATGTCGAGGAACGACATGGTGCTGTTGGCCTGCGGGTCGAGGTCCACGAGCAGGGTCGGCTTGCCCCGCAGCGCCAGTGCCGCGGCGAGGTTGATGGCAGTCGTGGTCTTTCCCACGCCGCCCTTCTGATTGGCAATGGCCAGGATCATCAGGGGTCGGATTCTACATCTTGTACTTGCCCATCTCGTCGGGGTCGAGGCTTTCGAGCCAATGTTGCAGCCGCTCGGTGTCCTGCGCCGTGGGCGTCTCCAGTGGCCGGGCGTCCGCGAGGACGTGTTCGGCCACGTAGACGGCTGCGCGCGTGCGCAGCGCCAGCGCGAGCGCGTCGGACGGACGGGCGTCCACCGCGACGATCTCGTTGCCGGCGGCCAGGTATATCACCGCGTAGAACGTGCCGTCACGCACGTCCGTGACATGGATTTCCGTCACCACCGCCCCGAGCGCCTCGATCATGTGCTTCAGGAGGTCGTGGGTCATCGGCCTCGTCGATCCGCTGTTCTCGAGTTGGACAGCGACGGCGTGCGCCTCGAACATCCCGATCCAGATCGGCAGGGTACGGTCCCCTGCCTCGTCACGCAATACGACGATGGGCATGTTCGTGACGGGGTCCATCATGAGCCCCTTGATCAGCATGCGGACGGGCGTCATGCCTCTACCTCCACCACTTCCCCGCGAACGCTGTTCGGCCCGGCCTCCGTGATGCGAACTTGTGCGAAACGACCGAGCCAGTTCGCGTCGCCCGGGAAATTGACGACGGTGTTGCCGCTGGTGCGGCCCGAGAGTTCATGGTCGCGCCGGCGACTGGTGCTGTCGATCAGCACCCGCTCGACGCGCCCGACGGCTCGCCGGTGGAGATCGGTCTGGATTTCGCGCTGCAACGCCTGCAGTTCGACGATGCGACGCGTCTTCTCGGGCTCAGGTACATCATCGGGCATCCGCTTGATGGCGAGGGTGCGAGGACGCGGCGAGTACTTGAACGAGAACATGCTGTGGTAGCGGACCGTTGCCGTCAGGGTCAACGTCTCGTCGAAGTCTGCCGGTGTTTCGCCGGGGAAGCCGACGATCATGTCCGTGGACACGCAGATGTCGGGCACCGCTTCCCGCACCTCCCCGATGATCTCCAGGTAGCGCTCGCGCGAATAGCGGCGGCGCATTGCCGCCAGCACCCGAGTGGACCCGGACTGCACCGGCAGATGCAGATGTCGGCACACCTTCGGGAGCGCTTTGTATGCGTCGAGGAGACGCGCAGTGACGTGCCGTGGGTGTGGGCTCGCGAAGCGGATGCGCTCGACGCCCTGCACATCGTGCACCTTCCCGAGCAGCCCCGCGAAGTCGCAGGCCGCGTCGTCTGGCGCCTGGTAATGATTCACGATCTGTCCGAGCAGCTGAATCTCGCGGTGGCCGCGGTCAGCCGCCTCGCGCACTTCCGCCAGGATCTCCGCCGACGGCCGCATCCGCTCGTGGCCGCGCGTATAGGGCACCACGCAGAAGGCGCAGAACTCGTTGCAGCCTTCGATGATGTTGACGTACGCCTTCACAGGGTCCGTGCGACGCGCGATGCCGAGCGGAAACGACACGTCCTCGTGCGGGTTGATGTCGACGTGCGCGTCCTCCTGCTCGAGTGCCCGGGTCACCAGCATCGGCAACTGCTTGACGCGCTGCGTGCCCACCACCACGTCCACGAGCTTCGACCGTTTCAGCAGCGCGGCCCCTTCCTGCTGCGCCACGCATCCCGTCACGGCGATGACCGGCGTGTTGCCGGCGGCGCGCGCCGCGTCGCGGAACTCGCCCAGCCGTGTGAAGAGCTTCTCCTCGGCGCGCTCGCGGACGCTGCAGGTGTTGATCACGATGACGTCGGCGTCGGCCGGGTCGCTGGTCGCCTCGAATCCGGCTGACTCGAGCAGCCCCGCGAGCCGCTCTCCGTCGTGCATGTTCATCTGACAGCCGTACGCCTCTATCAGGTACTTACGAGCCACGAGTCTTTCCCTTGCGGCCGGCAGACGGTCCGGCACTTTCGCTTTCGCCTTTTGCCGATGCTTCGCTTTCGCCTGTCAGGCTTTCGCCTTTCGCTTTCGCCTTCAGAAGCGTACGCGCGCCCTCCAGCATCGGTGCCGACGTATTCCCCGCCATCATGCGCGCCACTTCCTCGACTCTCGCGTCGCCGTGCAGTGCCGCGGCGGTGGTCAGCGTCCTGCCGCCGCTCACCCGCTTGCTGATATGCACGTGCGCGTCAGCAAACGTTGCCACCTGCGGCAGGTGCGTGACGCACAGCACCTGCGCCGTCCTGGAAAGCGCTCTCAGCCGCGCCCCCACGCTGTCGGCCACGCGGCCGCCGATGCCTGCGTCCACTTCGTCGAAAATCAGCGTGCGTCCGTTCACGTCGGGCGCATCGAGCACCTTGACGGCCAGCATGACGCGCGAGAGCTCGCCCCCCGACGCCACGCGCGCGAGCGGCCTCGGCGCCTCGCCGGGATTGGCCGACAGCAGCAGTTCGGCCCTGTCGATGCCCGTCGCCGTCCATTCCCCCTCACCCGCCGCGTCCTGAAAGCGGTAGGTCACCTCGGCATCCGGCATCGAGAGCTCCGCGAGTTCATGCCGGAGCCGGGCGGCAAATGGCTCGGCGGCGGCTCGGCGGGCGACCGACAGCGCCCGGGCGTGCTCGAGGTAAGTCGCGGCAGCGGCCTCGGTCGCCGCCTGAAGCGCCGACAGTTGCCCCTCCGGCTGCTGGAGCGCCGCCAACTGGTCGCGCAGGGTCTGCTGGTGCCTGCGCACGTCCTCCAGGGTGGGGCCGTACTTCCGCTTGAGACGCTCGAGGAGCGCCAGTCGGTCCTCGATTTCCTGAAGGCGTTCCGGCGACGCCTCGACGGTGGAGACGTACTGACGAAGGAAGAAGGCGAGGTCGTCCAACTGCGCTTTCACGTTCTCGCGCAGGGCTGCGTACGGCTGGACCAGTGGGTCCACCTGCGCCAGCTCGTCCACTCGTTTCCAGACGACCGACAGCGCCTGCAGCGCGGCGTGCTCGCCCTCGTAGAGCGCGTGATAAGCCTCCTGACCGAGCCGTTGGAGACGGTCGGCGCTCGCGAGCACCTGGCGACTGGCCGCGAGGTGCTCGTCCTCGCCGTCGAGCGGCTGCACCTTGTCGATGTCGCCGAGCTGGAACGACAGCAACTCGATGCGGGCAGCGCGCTCCCGTACGTCCATCTGGCTGGTGGCGAGGGCGTCGCGGGCGGCGGCGTAGGCGCCATGGGCCGTGGCGACCTGCGCGCGCTGCGCCTGGAGGCCTGCGACCCGATCGAGGAGATCCAGGTGCGTCTCGGGCATCTGCAGGGTCTGGTGTTCGTGCTGCCCGTGCAGGTCCACCCATGCCGAGACCCGTTCCCTCATCGTGGACGCCGTGACGAGCACGTCGTCGATGTACGCGCGGGATCGGCCCTCCACGGAGATGTCGCGACGGACGATGACCTCGTCGCCCTGCGGTGTGGCGATGATGGCCTGCACGGAGGCGCCCGGTGCGCCGGTGCGGACCATGTCGGCCGACGCCCGCCCCCCGAGGAGCAGGCTGATGCCTTCGACGAGCACGGACTTGCCGGCACCGGTCTCGCCCGTGAGCACCGTGAGTCCGGCGTCGAGTGACAGGTCGAGCGACTCGATGACCGCCAGCTGGCGGATGCTGAGGAACCGGATCATGGCGGAGAAGACGACGCGCGCCGCGTGGACCTGACTGTCGGAGTGAGGGCCGTCTGAAACGACCAGAACTGCAACGATATCACCAAGTTGACCCTGATTTTCCGCGCGTGGTAGGCTTCGACGTTCGCGCCTTCCCAGCGGCGCACTGATATGCATAGCGGAGGCCTGTTTGCAGACGCTCTGGGTGTGCGCTCTTGCCTTGCAAGAGCTCGCCGTACCCGCGGCCGAGACCGCCGAGACGGCAACTGACGTCATTTCGCTCGTCTCGCAGACGGGCCTCATCGAGCAGCTCGTCCTCGCTTTCCTCGTGGTCTTCTCGGTCGTCTCGTGGGGCATCGTGCTCTACAAGGCCGTGGCGTTTCGCAAGGCCGAGGCGCATACGCGGCAGTTCCTCGACGTGTTCCGACGGAGCAGCAAGTTCTCCGAGGTGCAGGCGGTCTGCCGTTCGCTCGGCGATAGCCCACTTGTCGGACTCTTCCAGGCCGGATACACGGAGCTGAACACGCAACTGCGCGGCGCGACCGGCGACAAGCCGGCAACCGCGGGGGCGCGTCCAACGCTGAAGAGCCTCGAAGCGGTGGACCGCGCGCTCCTGCGCGCCAGCAGCAGCGAGCTGACGAAACTCGAGCAGCGTGTGGGATTCCTGGCGACGACGGCGAGCATTACACCGTTCATCGGGCTGTTCGGCACGGTGTGGGGCATCATGACCGCCTTCCAGGCGATCGGCGCCGTGGGCTCGTCCAACCTCGCCGTTGTCGCGCCGGGCATCGCGTCGGCGCTCATCGCGACGGCGGCAGGCCTGTTCGCCGCGATCCCTGCCGTCTACTTCTACAACCACTTCACCAGCAAGGTGCGCGGGTTCGCTTCGCAGATGGAGGACTTCTCGCTGGAGTTTCTCAACATCTCCGAGCGGAACTTCACCTAGGCCGCGTCCGGGACACGACCCATGCCCAAGGTACAGGCGGCAGGTGGCGGGGCGCGCGGGCGACGTGGCCGGATGGTGGCGTCCACCGCCTTGTCCGAGATCAACGTCGTCCCGCTGGTGGACGTGATGCTCGTGTTGCTGATCATCTTCATGGTGGCGGCGCCGATGATGACGCGCGGGCTCGACGTGAACTTGCCCGTGGCGCAGCGGTCGCAGACCCTCGAGAACGAGCGTGTCTTCGTCACCATCCCGCTGTCGTTCGGCGACGACCGCCGCGTGCAGCTGAACGAAGAGATGATTCGCATCGACGTGCTCGGCGAGCGCATGCGACAGGAACTGCAGGGCAAGAGCGACAAGGCCGTCTACCTGCGCGCCGACGGCGCCGTGACCGTCCAGCAGACGATGACCGTCATGGACGCCCTGAAAACGGCGGGCGTCGAGAAGGTCGGCCTGGTGTCGCGTCTTCCCGGGGAGCGATAGCGGACCCGTGGCCACCCCTGCCCCTTCGTACGCGATGGCTGGCGCTCCGGCACCCGCGCCCGGGCGACGGTCCACCGGGCCCGACGGGTTCCAGCGGATGGTGGTCATCTCGCTGGTGGTGCACGCGGTCGTCATCGCAGCGGTGATGCTCACGCCGTCCTCGTGGCGGACCCGCGATACCGACCCCCGCACGGTGATGACCATCAGCCTGGGCGGGGCACCCGGACCGCGTGCGGGTGGCCTGACGTCCATGTCGGGTCGTCCGGTACAGCAGGCGGTGCCTCCGACGCCCGAGGCCAAGCCGGAGCCGGTGCGTCCTCCCGCGGCCAAGCCGCCCGAGATGACCGAGCCGACGAAGGCCCCGCCCAAGCAGGCGCCCCGGCCGACAACGCCACCCAAGACAACCGCGGAGCAGGCAACGGGTCGCACGCCCACAACGGGCGCGCGCGTCAGTGAAGGGCAGGCCAAGGCCGACACCGGCGTCGTCAGTGACAGCATCGGTCTGTCCACCGGCGGCGGCGGCACGGGCGGCCAGATCAACCTCGGCGACTTCTGCTGCCCGGGCTATGTGGGTGAGATGCTGCAGATCATCCACCGGAACTGGCGCCAGCAGCAGGGCGCGCGGGGGGCGACGATCATGCGGTTCAGGATCGACAGGGACGGGACCCTCAGCGAGATCGCGGTCGCCCGGACCAGCGGCAACTTCCTGCTCGACCAGGCAGCGCAGCGGGCGCTGATGCTGACCAAGCTGCCACCGCTGCCGCGCGAGTACACGAACCCGACGCTCACCGTGAACCTGGAATTCAATTTCGTCCAATGAAGACAGCTCCCCGCTTTCTCCTCACCGCCGCCCTCGGGGCCGTCGCGTCCACCGTCCTCGTGCTGGGTGCGGTGCCGGAGCGGCAGGCGCCTGCCTCGCAGCAGCCGCCCGCGCCGCCCGCCCCGGCGCAGGGTCAGCCCGCGCAGCCGCCGCCGCAGCAGCCTGGTGAGATCGGCGTCAGCATCACCCTGACGGGCGGTGCCGCGCCGCGACTGGCGGTGCCGGACTTCATCGCGGCGACTCCGGACCTGAAGACCCCGGCGGCCACGATTGCTCAGGTGCTCTGGGACGACCTCCGCTTCGAGCGCGAGTACGACCTGATCCCCCGTGCCAGCTACGCGCCCATCACGCCCGCCGCGTCGATGGAGACGGTGCCGTTCGCCCAATGGCAGGAACTCGGGGCCAACGTGGTGCTGATCGGCTCGGTCCGGCAGAACGCCTCCAGCCTCACCGTGCAGGTGCGGCTCTTCGACGTGCCGTCGCAGCGCAGCGTGTGGGCGAAGGAATATACGGCGGCGGCCAGCAACCCCCGAGGGTTCGCGCACACGATCGCCGACGAGCTCCACAAGGACACGCGCTCGTTGACGGGCGTGGCGCGCACGAAGCTGGCGTTCGCGTCCGACCGCGACGGTGAGCGGGCGCGTGGCACCGTCGAGCAGCGCAACATCAAGGAGATCTACGTCGCCGACTACGACGGCGAGAACCAGCGGCGCGTCACCGTCAACCGCTCGCTCGCGATCAACCCGAGCTGGTCGGCCGACGGGCGGGCGATTGCATACACGTCGTACCGCCGCGGGTACCCCGACATCTACGTGTCGTACATCTACCAGGGCAAGATGGACCAGCCGACGGGGGGCACCGACCGCGTGCACAACTTCCTGCCGGCCTTCTCGCCCGACGGGTCGCGCCTCGCCTTCATGACAAACCGCGACGGCAACATGGAGATCTACACGGTGGGACGCGACGGAAGCAACCTGCGACGCGTCACCAACAACCCGGGCAACGACTCGACGCCGACGTGGTCGCCTGCCGGCAACCAGATTGCGTTCACGTCGGACCGGTCCGGCTCCCCCCAGATTTACATCGTGGACGCCGACGGTCTCGGGCAGCCCCGACGCGTCACGAGCGAGTCGTGGGCCGATCGCGCGACCTGGTCGCCGGCGCCCTACAACGAGATTGCCTACGCGGGCCGCACGGGGCCGGGCTTCGACATCAAGATCTTCAGCCTCGAGCAGGGGCAGATCCGGGTCGTCACCGACGGGACCGGCAGCAACGAGAGCCCGGCATGGTCGCCCAACGGGCGCCACCTCGCGTTTGCCTCCACCCGAGCGGGACGTACGCACATCTTCACCATCGCCCGCGACGGCAGAGACCTGCGACAGGTCACCAAGGCGGGGAACAACGTTCAGCCCAGCTGGTCACGGTAGGGCGCGGTCACGATCATGAGTGCCGCCCGGCTTTGCCCCCATTCGTAGGAGACCGCCCGCATGTCCGTCCGCTTCATCCGTCTCGTCGCTCTGCTCCTCCTCGTCGTCGCCACGGCCACCGCGTGCAGCCGCAAGAAGCCGCCGGTTGCGCGACCGACGCCGCCTCCTCCCAGCGCGGGCGCCGGCGCCGGCACGGGGGCCCCGCCCGCGCCGCCGGAGCCGATTCCCGAGCCCGAGCAGGTCGCCTCGGTGCCTGCCGAACCGTCCATCTCGGGTACCGACGTGGACTACAACGCGCGGTCGCTGGACGAGTTGAACCGCGAGTCGCCGCTGCAGCCCGTCTTCTACATCTACGACAGCTCGGACGTGACCGCCGAGATGCAGGCAGCCCTGCAGAAGAACGCCGCTATCCTGAGGCAGTATCCGAGCTGGGTGGTGACCATCGAAGGCCACTGCGACGTGCGCGGCACGGCCGAGTACAATCTCACGCTTGGTGAACGTCGCGCCCAGGCCGCCCGCGCGTACCTGATCTCGCTGGGCATCCCGGCCGAACGGTTGAAGACCGTGTCCTACGGGAGTGAGTTCCCGTTCGATCCGGGCAGCACTGAGGAGGCGTACGCCAAGAACCGGCGCGCGCACTTCGTGGTCACCAGCAAGTAAGCGTTGGCTGACGGATGGCCGCACGCAAGGAAGGCATCATGACGCGCATCGTGATCGGCGCCCTGACGGGCGCCCTGCTCGTGGGGCTGGCCACGCCGGCCCACGCCGCCAACCGCGAGCACCAGCAGCTGATGGCCGACATCCGCATGCTGCAGGAGCAGTCGCAGCAGCTGCAACTCGTGCTCGCCACGCTCGCCGACACGCTGAAGACGCTCAATGCCAAGCTGGACGACCAGTCGACGACGGGTCGCAAGCAGTTTGCCGACCAGAAGCTGCTGATCGACAACCTGAGCTCCGACGTGCGGGTGGTGCGGGAGCGCCTGGACGAGAACAACACGCGCGTGGGCACCCTCGGTCAAGAGGTGACGTCGTTGCGCGATGCGGTGAACTCGTTGCCCTCACACCTGGCGCCCGCGCCCGCTCTGGTGCCTGGTCCTGACGGGACGATGGGGCCCGCAGCGCCGGCCGACCCCGGCGCGGCCGTGCCGCCACCAGGCGC
>JAEZCY010000001.1 GCA_023429845.1 Acidobacteriota bacterium | reverse complement strand
GGTCGTCGCCACCTCCTGACGGGAGCGCCGGCGGCGAGCCGGCGGCGCGTCGTCGGGCGCCGCGTGCAGGGTCTGCCACAGCTCGGTGTGCTGGCGCATGCGGTAGCTGTTGCCGCGGATCGTGACGAGGTGGCAATGATGGACGAGCCGGTCGATGAGGGCCGCCGCCATCACTTCATCGCCGAAGACCTCGCCCCACTCCTCGATGCCCTTGTTGGAGGTCAGCACGGTGGACGCGCGCTCGTAGCGGCGCGTCATCCGCTGGAAGAAGAGCATGGCGCCGGTGCGGCTGATCGGGAGGTAGCCGATCTCGTCGACGACCAGGACCGCGGGGTGCGTCAGGACCTTCAGGCGGCTCTGCAAGCGGCCCGACGCCTGGGCGTCCTCGAGCGAGGTGATCAGATCAGCGAGCGCGCCGTAGTAGACGCGGCGGCCGCTCTGCGCCGCGGCGATCGCGAGGCTGATCGCCAGGAGTGCGTCTTGCCCACCCCTGCCGGGCGGGCCGAGCAAGATCACATTCTCCCGACGCTCGACGAAGCCGAGGTCATGCGAGCTCGCGATCTGCTCACGGCGCAGCGAGGGCTGGAAGCTCACGTCGAAGTCGTGGAGCTGCTTGACGACGGGCAGGCGGCTGGACCGCATCGCTGCTTGCAGCCGCCGGTTATTGCGCAGCTGAATCTGCGCGGTCAGCAGCTGCTCGATCGCATCGGGCGCCGTCACCGCGCCCCCCTCCCCGTCGATGTCGCGCAGGATCGTGTCGAGCGCCTCCAGGGCGCCAGGCAAGCGCAAGTCGGCAAGCATTTGGCGGAGCCGGTCGCGTCGTGAGAGCGGGGCCGTCTTCATGCGCCACCGCCCGCGAGCGCGCGTAGGCCGTCAACGCCCGCTTCTCGACCGACACCACCGGCGACACGCGGCGGGCGGTCGGCCTCGGGGCGGCCGGCGCGTCGAGCACCAGCGACGCGTAGCGATGCGCGGGCAGGGGCAGCAGAGCGTGGCGCTCGTCGCGCTCGATGCGCGCCCGTGGCGCCTCCTGCACCGTGCCATGGCACCGCGCATTGGCCACGCGCTCGAGCCAGTCGGCACACTGCTGCGCCAGGTCGGCGTCATTGAGGAACGTGCGGCCGTACACGGGATTCTCCCGGACGTACCGCACCGGTCGCTCGACTTTCCCCTTGGTCTTGGCGCGATAGGGCCGACAGGCGCGTGGCGTGAAGCCCCAGTGATGCGCGAAGCGGAGGAACTCGAGATTGCGCATGAGCGCGCCGCCCTGCAGCCGGAGGTCGCGCGTGATCACGGCTTTCATCTGGTCTAAGAGCAGCTCCTGCGGGACCCCGCCGAACGCCAGGAACGCGTCCTCCAGGCCCGTGATCAGCGTGCGCATGTCCTGACGGGCACCGAAGCGACACCACAGCACGCGCGAGTAGCCGAGCACGACCAGCAAGGCGTAGCGCTTGCCCCACGGAAACTGGAACTCAGCGAAGTCCACCTGGGCCTGGCGGCCGGCCGGCGTCTCGAACCGCACGACCGGCTCAGGGACCGGCGAGGGGCGGAGCTGCCGTACGAACGCTTTGAGAGTAGCCGCCGCTGTACCCGGCGGCGCGAATCTCCTCGAGGAGCCGCACGGCCGAGAGCGCCCGGTAGGCGGCGATGCGCGTCTCGACGATAGGTCGATAGGGATCCAGCTTGGTCGGTGGCGTCCGCCGCGGGCCGTACGCCACCGGGATGTCGTCGAGGTCGCGATCGAGCTCGCCGTCGCGGATCCACCGATGAATCGTGTCGCGACTCACGCCCAGCTGTCGCGCCAGGGCGCTCAGATTTTCGCCCGCCACATCTGTCAGATTTACCACCGCCGCCAACAGCATCTCGCGGCTCGCACGACCCGCTCGGGCCGGTACTGCCGCGCCGACATCGCAAGAACTGCGACCGGCTTGCGCGGCGTGATCGCAGAGAAGGACGTCCGTCTGGCAAGGCCCGACGATTACGTACGGGCAGGTCGAATGCACGGGCCGTCGACATTCCGCATTCGACATTCCCGCATTGGACATTCCCGCATTACACCGCAGCTACCGTGACGGCGCCGGGCAGGGATCCGTCGAGCAAGGCCAGATGGCGACGCTACCGCGAACGCTTCTTGGCCGGACGCGCGCCCCGCGCCGCCTCGCGCAGCGTGATCTTCGGCGCGGCCTTGCGCGGGGTTTTCGTCGTGCGCGGCTTGCCGCCGCGCGTGCGTGTGATGTGCTTCGGCGTCGGCGCGTGGCCGAAGCGCACGCCTTCCTGCGGCTCGGTCGTGCGCCGGACGGTCGGCTGTGCCGGGGTCGGCGCGAGGCCACACTCGCTACGCAACTGCTGGACCTCTGCCGGGCGCAGTTCGCGGTACATGCCCGGCTTCAGACGCCGATCGGTGAGAGAGCCGATCTTCGTGCGGGCGAGCGTGATCACCGGCATGCCCACGGCCTGGCACATGCGGCGCACCTGGCGGTTTCGCCCCTCGTGGATCACCAGCTCGATCACCGACTGCTCCCCCGACTTCTTGGTGAAGCTCTCGATGACGCGCACCTTGGCGCGTGCCGTGCGCCGACCGTCGAGCGGCACGCCGGTTTCCAGGCGACGCACCATCTCGCCCGTCGGGACGCCGAACACGCGCACCTCGTAGGTTCGAGGCACCTCATGGCGCGGGTGGGTGAGCCGATCGGCGAGCTCGCCGTCGTTGGTCAGGAGGATGAGTCCTTCGGAGTCGAAGTCGAGCCGACCCACGGGGTACAGCCCCTGCCCTGCCGGCCCGAGCAGCGTCAGCACCGTCGGCCGGTGCTGCGGGTCGGACCGGGTGGTCACGTAGTGCACCGGCTTGTACAGCAGGATGTACCGCCGAGGCACGGCCGTGTGCAGCCGGCGGCCATCCACTTCGATCCGATCGACGTCGGGATCAGCCTTGGAGCCGAGTTCGGCGACAACCTCGCCGTTCACGCGCACGCGCCCCTCCGCCACGAGCGACTCGGCAACGCGGCGCGACGCCACGCCAGCGGCCGAGAGTATCTTCTGCAGACGCTGCATCGCCATCACATCTCCCCGGTCAGCGGTCGTCACCTGACGCGTCATCGCCTGCTGACGCGTCAGTGGCGGCAGGAGCTGCGGGTTCGTCAGTGGGAGCCTCCACGTCGGCAGACGTCGCCGCGGCCTGGACCTCGGGCGCGGCCTCGACCTCGGGCGCCTCGTCGCCGGCAGAGGCGACGTCCTCCACGGGCGCCTCGAACGGCAGCGTCACCGTGTCGTCCTCGTCCACCGGGGTCGGCAGGTCGAAGCCGAGTGCGTCGGACATGTCTTCGACCTTCGGCAGGTCCGAGAGGTCCTTGAGCCCGAACTTGTCGAGGAACTCGCGCGTGGTCCCGTACATGAACGGGCGACCGACCACCTGCTTGCGACCGACGATCTTCACGAGCTTCCGGTCCAGCAGCGTGTTCAGCACACCGGTCGTCGCGCTCACGCCGCGGATCTCGGCAATCTCTCCGGACGTTACCGGCTGCTTGTACGCGATGACCGCCAGCGTCTCGAGCGCCTGCACCGACAGCTTCGACGTCGAGCGCTCCTTGAACAGACGGCGCACCCATTCGTACAACTCCGGGCGCGTGACGATCTGGTACCCGCCCGCCACCTCGACGAGCTGCAGGCCCTCGGACCGCGTGTATGACTCCCGGACCTCGACCAGCGCCGCCTCGATCTCGTCCTTCGTGTGCTCCTCGAGCAGGCGGACCATCGCCTTGACCGTCAGCGGCTCGGGCGAGGCGAAGATCAACGCCTCCACTACCGGCTTGAGCGGATGCGGGGCGCGCGGCGCGTTGGCGACCTCGTCCGGATCGAAGAGCCCATCGTCTCGCGCCTCGTCACCGGCGACCCTGGCCAGGGAAGCTGCGGCCGTTGCGTCGGGCGGCAACAGCTCCGCATCGACCGCCTGGTCGTCGGCGCGGACGTCCGGGTCGGCCACGTCCGCGTCGACGCTCTCGAGGGCCTCGGCCATGGCGACGGGCGCGTCGGTCACATGCGCCTCAGCCTCCGGCTCGCCGGCCTGGGGCTCGGGTGCCGACGTCGCGGCGCCGGGCTCGACGGAGTGGTCGACGGTGTCGTCGGGTGTCTGCTCGTCGGTCATGAGTGCGATCCGGGCGTGCCGTGCGGCCGCGCGGGGTGATGCTCGTGGTACTCGATGGGCCGCGGCGCTTCAGCAGGCCGATCGCGCTTGTACACGCGGATGGGCCCGCCCGAGCCGCTCTGGAAGACGCGGAGCACCTTCAGGCGGATCATCTCCAGAATCGCCAGGAACGTCACGATCAGGTCGCCTCGCTGCGCCACGTCGTCGAAGAGGTCCTCGAAACCGAGCGCCTCGACGTTCTCCAGCCGTCGTGCGAGCTGGTCGATGCGCTGCTCGATGGACATCTGCTCCATCGGCAGGTACATCTGCGGTCGCTGCTTCGCCCGTTCGACGACCGCCTTGAAGGCGGTCATGAGGCTGAAGAGATCGACCTCGAGCTCGGGCTCCTTGTCCAGGCCCTCACCCGCGAGGGCGGCGATGCGCTCGTCGGGACGTGTCCACTGGGCGCTGCGCACCGTCTCCTTGTCGTGCAGGAGCTCGGCGGCGGCCTTGAACTTCTGGTGCTCGACGAGACGACGCACCAGCGCTTCGCGTGGATCCTCCTCGGGATCCTCCTGCTCGGGCGCGGGCCGCGGCAGCAGGCTGCGCGACTTGATGTGGATCAGCGTGGCAGCCATCACGAGGAAATCCCCCGCGACGTCCAGCTGCAGCACGTCCATCATCGCCAGGTAGTCGAGGTATTGCTGCGTGATCAGCGAGATCGGGATGTCGTAGATGTCGATCTCGTGCTTCTTGATCAGGTGCAGCAGGAGATCGAGGGGCCCCTGAAAGGCCTCGAGTTTCACCGGGAAGCGCTCGAGTCCGGACTCGAAGCTCTCGCCGCCGCTCGGGGCTGCCGACCGGACGTCGCCGACGACCCCGGCCGCGTCGCCTGCGCGGGGCGCGGTGCTCGCATCGGCCGAGGCGGAGCCGTCGCCGCGCTGTGGCTTGATGCTGGCCATCAATACGCCAGGTGCAGCGCCTCGCGCACGCGCTGCATCGTCTCGACGGCGGACAGGCGCGCTTTGCGCGAGCCCTCGTGGATGATCTCCTTCACGCGCCCGGGGTGCTGCTCGTACTGCGCCCGCCGCTCGCGCAGCGGCTCCAGCGTGGCGTTCAACGCCCGCGCGAGCTTCTTCTTCACCTCGACGTCACCGACGCGACCTTCCCGGTAGCGGGTCTTCAGGTCCTCGACTTCGGCCCGATCCGGATTGAACGCGTCGTGGTACACGAACACCGGATTGCCCTCGACGGTGCCCGGAATGTCGGCGCGCACCCGCTTGGGGTCGGTGTACATCTGCCGCACCTTCTGCTCGACGTCGGCCGCCGTGTCCGACAGGTCGATGGTGTTGCCGTAACTCTTGCTCATCTTCCGGTTGTCGAGACCCGGAAGGCGCGGAAAGTTCGTCAGCATCGCCTGCGGCTCGACGAAGATCGGGCCGTGCATGTGGTGCAGGCGCCGCACGACCTCGCGCGACAGCTCCAGGTGGGCCACCTGGTCCTCGCCGACCGGCACGAAGTGCGCGTCGTAGATGATCACGTCCGCGGTCTGGAGCAGCGGGTACCCCAGGAAGCCGTACGTCGTCAGGTCCTTCTCGGTGAGCTGCTCCTGCTGCTCCTTGTACGTCGGCACCCGCTCCAGCCAGGGGATCGGGATCATCATCGACAGCAGCAGGTGCAGTTCCGCATGTTCGGGCACGAGCGACTGGACGAAGATGGTCGCCTGTTCCGGATCGATGCCGGCCGCGAGCCAGTCCATGACGTTGTCCACGACGTGGGCCTGCAGGCGGCTCGTGTCGGCGTAGTCGGTCGTCAGGGCGTGCCAGTCGGCCGCGAAGTAGAAGCAGTCGTATTGCGTCTGCAGTTCCGTCCAGTTGTGGAGGGCACCGACCAGGTGTCCCAGGTGCAGCTTGCCGGTCGGGCGCATGCCCGACACCACGCGTTTCTTCACAACAGGAGTCCGATGAGGAAGCGCGACGGGGGCCCGATGAGCGCGCCGAGCAGGCCGGTGAACATCAGGCCGTAGAGGATGAAGATGCCGTACGGCCGGATCTGATCCCACTTGTACGCCAGGTCGCGCGGCAGCAGCGCCGCCACGACGTTGCTCCCGTCGAGCGGGGGCACCGGGATCATGTTGAAGACGGCCAGCAGCACGTTGATGCGGAAGAACAGGTAGGCAAACTGCAGCAGCGGCTCGAGGATCGCGATGTTGCCGATGCCGACGGGCAGCATGGGCAGCGTCCGCAGCAGCAGGCTCGCCAGGATGGCCAGCAACACGTTGCTTGCCGGTCCGGCCAGCGCGATCCACATGAAGTCGCGGCGGGGATGTTTGAGGTACCGGAAGTCCACGGGCACCGGCTTGGCCCAGCCGATGATCGGGGCATTCAGCGCGATGGCCACGATCGGCAGCAGCAACGTGCCGATCGGATCGATGTGCACGGCGGGATTCAGCGACAGCCGTCCCTGGAGTCGTGCGGTGGGGTCGCCGAGGCGCGACGCGGCCCACGCGTGCGCGGCTTCGTGCACGGTGAGGGCCAGCAGCAGGCCGATGAACGCAAGGACTATGGTACCGATTTCCACAGCAGGCAAAGACAGTAGAGTAACACCCCGAGGCGCTAGGGGCCGGGTCCGGGGACGGGTTCGTCAGCGGGCGGCAGCGGCGAAATGCCGCAGCACGGCGTCGGCAGCCTTCGCACCGACGATGGCGGTGAGGTCCTCGCGGCTCGCGCGACGCACGCCGGCGACGCTGCCGAAGGCGGTGAGCAGCTGCCGTCGGCGCCGCGGACCGATCTGCGCGATGTCGTCGAGCTCCGAGCGCAGGTCGCGGTTGGTGCGCGCGGTGCGGTGAAACGTCACGGCGAAACGGTGGGCCTCGTCGCGGATGCGCTGCAGCATGCGCAACGCGGGCGTGCCGTGGCCGAACGCGATGGGATCGTCGCGGTCACGCGTGAACAGCAGTTCCTCCTGCTTGGCCAGCCCCACGGCCACCAGGTGGTCCAGCCCGAGTTCCTCGAGGGCGGCGTACGCGGCGTTGAGCTGCCACTTGCCGCCGTCGATCACGATCAGGTCGGGCCAGGGCCCATCCTCTTCGGCGACCTTCCGGTATCGCCGCGTCACGACCTGGTGCATCGCCGCGAAGTCGTCGAGGAAGCGGCTTGGCTGGGCTTCGCCGCGCCGCGGCCGGGGCTCGGGACTCGGGCCTCGGGATTCTGGAGCACCCGGGATCTCGGCTGGTACCGTTTCCCGAATCCCCAATCCCCAGTCCCGAGCCCCGCCGCCGCTCCTGATCCTGAACTTCCGGTACTCCGACCGCTTCATGCGACCGTCCTGGCACACGACCATCGAGGCGACGGTCTCGGAGCCCTGCAGCGTGGAGATGTCGAAGCAGTCGATGCGCCGCGGCAGTGCCGGCAGCCCAAGGGCGGCCTGCAGCGTTTCGAGTGCCTCGTGGTTGGCCGCTCCGTCGGCGTTGAACCGGCCGTCGTACGACAGCGACGCGTTGCGTTCCGCGAGCTCGAGCAGCGCCTTCTTGTCGCCCCGCTGCGGCATCGTCACGAGGACCTGTCTGCCGGCTCGGGCCGACAGCCACTCCGCGAGGAGATCCATGTCGGGCAGCTGCACGGGCAGCAGCACCTCGGGCGGCGGCGCGTGCTCCGAATAGAAGTGCAACACCGCTGCTTCGACGAGGTCGTCGAGACGCGCGTCGCGCGCCTGATCGGCGTTGGTCACCATCTCGACGCGGTCCACCACCCGCCCCGATCGCACCTGGAATGCCTGCACGACGGCGCCCGCAGGACCGAGCTTGACGCCGAGCGCGTCGCGGTCGCCCATGCGGGGCGTGGCCATCTTCTGCTGGCGATCGCGCAGCGTTTCCAGCGTCCGGATCGTGTCGCGCAGCTGCGCCGCCTGCTCGAAGCGCTCCTCGTCTGCCGCCGCGTACATGCGCGACTCGAGGTCGTCGATCAGCTCCTCGGTGCGGCCGTCGAGCAGCAACTTCGCGTCGCGCACTGCGTGCTGATACCGATCGGACGAGCACAGGTCCGACACGCAGGGCGCCAGGCACCGCTTGATGTCGTACTCGAGGCAGGGACGGCCGCGCTGCCCGGTGATGACCTCACGACACGAACGGAGGCCGAACAGCTTGTGCGAGAGGCTGCGCGTCTGCCAGGCGAGCGAGGCCGGCATGAACGGCCCGGCGTAATGGTCGCCGTCGTTGGCAACGCGACGCACCACCGACACGCGCGGAAAAGCCTCCGACGTGCTGAGACGCAGGTAGGGATAGGTCTTGTCGTCACGCAGCTTGATGTTGTACTTCGGCGAGCGCTCCTTGATCAGGTTGTTCTCGAGCGCCAGCGCCTCGACGACCGAGTCGGTGACGATCACGTCCAGCCCGGCGGCCTCGTCGAGCAGCGCCTCGGTCTTCGGCGACGTGCCGCGCGCCCCGAGATAGCTGCGGACGCGGTCGCGCAACGCCCGTGCCTTGCCGACGTAGATCGTCTCCCCTGCCGCGTTGCGGTACAGGTACACCCCGGGCTGCTCGGGGAGCCGCGCGATCTGGGGCTTGAGATCTTCGATGGGCATGGACGTGTCGGGCGGCCGGGCGGGCCCTGACGGGTTGCAGGAGATGACCCGGACCCTCCATTATAGCGGCGGGCAAATGACCTTTACAGCCGCCGTAGGCGCGATTTTCATGTTCCCGCTGCGCGCGATCATTCGCGTGTGCGTGGTGCTCCGCATCCATCCCAACGTGCTGACGCTCATCGGCGTCTGCATCAACCTCGCCGCCGCCTGGGCCCTCGCCCGCGGTCGCTTCGTCCTCGCCGGCTTCGTGATGGTCGCGGCCAACCTGTTCGACTTCATCGACGGCAAGGTTGCCCATGAGACCGGCACCGCCAGCGCGTTCGGCGGGTTCTGGGACTCGGTGATGGACCGGTTCTCGGATCTGGCGCTGTTTCTGGGCCTGGTCTACCTCTACGCCAGCCTCCAGCGGCCCGACTACGTGCTGATCACGGCGCTCGCCATGACGTTCACCGTGCTGACCAGCTACGCGCGCGCGCGGGCCGAATCGCTCATCGACAAGTGCAAGGTCGGCTTCATGGAGCGCCCTGAGCGCATCGTCCTCTTCATGATCGGCGCCTTCACCAACCGAATGGCCGCGGTGCTGTGGGTCATCCTGGTGCTGTCGGTCCTGACAGTTGCCGGGCGGATCTACCACACCTGGCGCGAACTCGAGGGCCGGAGGGTCGCGGCATGAGCCGGCCGATCGAGGACCGCCTGCCCCTGCCGTTGCTGTTCTTCTGGCGGATCTTCTACTGGACGTACGAGCGCACCACGAGGCCGTACGACCTCATGGTCATCGCCATCCTCGCGTTCGTATGGCTCACCCCGCCCGAGTGGCTGAAGGATCCGACCGCCCACGGCATGGGCCTGCTCGGGTGGATTCTCGGGGAATAGAGCAAATTCGGAATTGGAAATAGCCATGCGCCATGAGGCGGAGTCCCCGACCCACGGGTCTCCCGAGGACTGAACACTCGCGCCTGATTGAACATTTCCAATCTCCAATTCGACATTGCCTGGTTCTTGATCCCCGCCCGTGGTTCCGATAGAACCACACCAGTGCCCCAGTCCCTCCTGTCCCAGGTGCTGCTCCTGCTCGGAGCGGGATTCCTCGTGGCCAACGTCCGGCTGCTCGTGGACGTCGTGCGCTCCTTCCGGATGCGCTCGCGCGCGCTGCTGACGTGGCGCAGCGCGCCACCGAAGTACTACGGGCTGTTCCTGGCGATGGCCGCCATGCTCGGCCTCGTGCTCATCGTCAAGCTGCTGTACCTGCGGCTGCCGCCGACCGCGGTGTTCGGCGAGGCGATGATGCTCACGTACTACGGCTACCTGGTGCCGCTGAGCATCCGCATCGGTCGCGGCTTCTACGAGGACGGCGTGTGGGTGGACAACGGGTTCCTGCCCTACCACGAGATCGGCGGGCTGTCGTGGCGTGAAGGCGAGCAGCTCACGCTCTTCTTCATCCCGCGCATGCGGCAGGTGGCGCGCAAGCTCGTGGTGCCGGCGCCGTTCTACGGCGCGACGCGCCGGATTCTTCGCGACAAGATCGCGCGCCACGACATCGATTTCTGGGGCAAGGCACTCGACCTGGGCGCCCACGACCAGCGCGACGACGCGTAGGAGAGCTCGCCGGCTGCGCCGGCTCGCCAGTAATGCGTCAATGCGGAAATGCGGGAATGTCGAGACACGGCACTCGAGAGTCAGGCTTCATGGCTCGCGAGGGGTCAACGTAATGCGGGAATGCGGAAATGTCGAGGACCTCGACAGGTTGTCGACATTCCCATTCCAGCATTCCCGCATTTACGTTGAGCGGGCGTGCATCAGCCGGCGAGCGATGGATCGAAACACCGGCGGCAGCGCGCTTCGTAGGCTTCCGTGGCGCCGACGAGCACGAGGGCGCTGCTTTTCACGAGACGCTGCGTGTGGTTGGCAGGCTCCCCGCACACCATGCAGATCGCCAGCGTTTTCGTGATGTATTCCGCGATGGCCAGCAGCTGCGGCATCGGCTCGAACGGCCGTCCGAGGTAATCCTGATCCAGCCCGGCGACGATCACCCGCTTGCCGTTGTCGGCCAGCGTGCTGCACACGGCCGGGAGCTCGACGTCGAAGAACTGCCCTTCGTCGATGCCCACCACCTCGGTGTCGTCCAGTACACCCGCCAGGATGGCGGCCGACGTGCTCACCGCGGAAGACGGCAACCGCATCTCGCTGTGCGAGGTGATGTGAGTCTCCGAATAGCGGGCGTCGATCGCGGGCTTGAACACCTGCACGCGCCGCTTGGCAATCTGCGCCCGCCGCAGCCGGCGAATGAGCTCTTCGCTCTTGCCGCTGAACATGCTGCCGACGATGACTTCGATCCAGCCGGCGGAGGGGATGGGGCGTTGGGAACTCTGATCCATCGGAACGACGCAGAACGGCCGGCTCGGAGAGCCAGCCCTACCCACTTGGTGTACGCAGAACGGCCGGCTGACATCGAGTGCCGGGCCGGCTCCCGAAAGCGAATCCCTAATCCCGACTCGCGACCCCCGAGTCCCGAGAATCTTCAGTCGCGGCCCCGGAAGCTTCTTACACCCGGGACAGGTACTCCCCCGTCTCCGTGTTGACACGAACGACCGTGCCGACGTCCACGAAGGCAGGCACCGTCACCACGAAGCCGGTCTCGAGGGTCGCCGGCTTGGTCTGCGCGTTGGCCGTCGCACCCTTGATGCCCGGCACGGTGTCGGTGACCTTGAGGTCCACCGTCGCCGGCAGCTCGATGCCCACCGGATTGCCCTCGTAGAACTCGACGTTGATCATCGCTTCGGGCAGCAGGTAGTTCATCGAATCGCCGAGCGCCTCCTCCGACAGCCCCGTCTGCTCGTAGGACGACGTGTCCATGAAGTAGAACGTGTCGCCATCCTTGTAGAGGTACTGCATCTGGCGCTCGTCGAGCATCGCGCGCTCCACCATGTCTTCGGAGCGGAACCGGTGCTCGAACATCGTGCCGTCCTTCACCTTGCGCATCTTCGTGCGCACGAACCCGCGCAGGTTGCCCGGCGTGACGTGCTGCGTCTCGACGATGCGACACAGCTCGTTGTTGTGCTTGATCAGGTTGCCCTTGCGGAGGCGGGTGGCGGCGACGGAACTCATGACACTCCTGGCAGGCCGGGACATCCCGGCGGGTACGTAAACCTGTGGATGGTAGCACGCAGGCCTTTGCTACGATGAACCACCATGCGCTGGGAATCCCTTCGCGAATACCGGACGCGCGCCGGCCAATCGGACCGACGCGGCGACTCCGGCTGGACGCCGCCCGCCGACGTCAGCGAGACCGAGGACAGCTTCATCGTCGTTGCCGAACTGCCCGGCGTGAAGCGCGCCGACGTGGACGTCGCGGCGACGCACGACACCCTGACGATCAGCGGCCATCGCCCGGATCCGGGGTGCGACGCCACGTGCTACGTCCGGCTCGAGCGCGGCCATGGACAGTTCGTCCGCCGTTTCACGTTCCCGGGCCGCCTCGCCGTGGATCAGGTGCAGGCCGACTTCAAGGATGGGATCCTCACCGTGACACTGCCCAAGGCCACCGACGGGCGCGGGCGCCGCGTCGAGGTCGGTTGATCCGTGCGGAAACGACTCCTGCTCCCCCTGGCACTCGTCCTCGGCAGCTTCGCCGCGGGCATGGTCGTCACGGGCCGCATCGGTCCCAGTGACAACGCGACAGCGCGCCCCGCCGACCTGGCCGCTCAGGCGCCTGCGGCCGAGGTGCCACCCGTCGTCCCTGCCGCGAAGGCGGGCGCCGTGGCGTCGGGCGCGCTGCCGTCGTTCGAGGACGTCGCCGAGCGCGTCATTCCGAGCGTCGTCAACATCTCGGCCGAGGGTCTGCAGCGCTATCGTCTGCCGTTCGGGTTCATGGACGAGCAACCGACGCAAAGCGCCGGGTCCGGCGTCATCGTGCGCAAGCAGGGCAACGTCGCCTACGTGCTGACCAACGCGCACGTGATTGGCAACGCGAGCCGTTTCACCGTCGTGCTCTGGAACCGCCGGCAGCTGACAGCCGAACTGGTCGGCCTCGACCCGTACGCCGACCTGGCGCTGCTGCGCGTCTCCGACGCGTCGCTGCAGCCGGTGGCCTGGGGCGACAGCTCCCGCCTGCGCGTCGCTGAATGGGTGATGGCGGTCGGCAACCCGTACCAGCTCGGGGAGACGGTGACGCTCGGCATCATCTCGGCGCTCGGACGCACGAACCCGCAGGTCTCGCTCGTCGCCGACTACATCCAGACAGATGCGGCGATCAACCCCGGCAACTCGGGCGGTGCGCTCGTCAACCGCCGCGGCGAGCTGATCGGCATCAACACCTGGATCTACAGCGAGAGCGGCGGCTATCAGGGCATCGGCTTTGCGGTGCCGAGCAACCTCGCCCGCGAGATCGCCGGACAACTGGAACGCTTCGGCAAGGTGCGGCGCGGCTCGATCAGCGGCATCCTGCGCGTCGCGCCCCTGACGCCGGGCCTTGCCGGCGATCTCGGCGTGCAATCGGACGAAGGCGTCGTCGTGTTCCGCATGAGCCGGTCGGGAGACGCCTACAGCGCCGGCATCCGACCGGGAGATGTGATCATCGCGTTCGACGGCAAGCCCGTGCGGCGGAGTGACGACTTCGAGCGGTCGATGCTGAATGCGTCGGTCGGATCGGTCGCTACGCTGCGCATCCGGCGCGGCCGCGAGGAATTCGACGTCAAGGTCCCGGTCGTCGAAGCGCAAATCAGGGGAGCACGGTAGACGGCGGCCTTCGTCGTTCGGCCGTCGGCCTTCGCCGTTCGGCCGTCGGCCTTCGTCCCATCGGTGCATGCGTCGGGCCATCTCGTACGGGGGGAG
>JAEZCY010000369.1 GCA_023429845.1 Acidobacteriota bacterium | reverse complement strand
AGGCGAAGGTGGTCGTCTGCCCCGCCGCATCGGTAACGGTTGCCACGTTGCCCGTGGCCGTAGGCGTGAAGCTCGTCACTAAGGTCGTCGGCGTGATGCCGGCATACCCGAGAATCAGACTGGTGTTGAAGCCCGTCGCCGACGCGTACGTCCGCTCGGAGAAGCGAAACTCCGTCCCTTCGTACACGTCCTCCCGTGTCACTCTTGCCGGCATGTACAACGTGGACGCCGCGCCGTACCAGAAGGCGCGGCTGACGACACGCCGGGTGGCCCATGCGCCTTCGGCCCACGTCGCGGTCATGTATGGCTGGAAGTGGTCGTTGTAGTTCGTCTCGCTGTAGGTGTACTCGGTTTCCCACACCGCGCCACCACGATTGACGGTCGTCTCGCCAATGAGGGCGTGGAAGACGTCGGGGCTTGCCCAGTATCCCTCCGGCAGGCCCGTCATCGTGTCGCCCGAGACCAACGCCGAGGGTCGCCATGCGAACAGCCGTTCCTCGAGGATCGCGCCAGCACTCGTCTCCGTGGTTGACCGTTGCAGTGCACCTACGCGCCACCCCGCGTACTCCCCCATGTCGGGTCCGAGCAGGCCGATTCCGTAATAGGAATAGGTTTCGCGGTGGCCGCAGGGTGTGAGGACGACCGTCGTGTTCTGCAAGGGGCCGTTCGTGTAGCTGAACGTCCATTGACCAGGCACGATGCCGCTCCCCGATGTAGCGCGAGCGGTGACACTGCGCATGCTGACCGTCGTCGTGTCGACCGGCCGGGCGACGTCACCGTAGGTGTACGTCAGTTGACCGCCATGTGGACCGGTCACGCTGAGCAGTTCCGGACCGGGTGCCGCATTGCGATAGGTGAACGACCACGTGGTTCCGGCCACGGGTGTACTCGTTGTGGTGAGCAGCGTCATCGTGGAGGGTGAGTACGGCGCCGGGACGTGGGTGTACGTCCACGTGCGGGTGTCGTACGTCATCGACGCCAGTGCGTAGCCGTTGGCCATCGGCGTCACCGCAAACGTCACCTCCCGCTGCTGACCACTACTACCCAGATGCTGGACGATCCGCTTGACGCCGTCGGTCGGTCCTTCGTGGCTGGCGAAGTACTCGAAGGTGAGGCGGTTGTTGAACGGGTCCCGGATCTCGGTGACGTACAGCACCACGCCCTCGGGGCCATTCGGGATGCCCACGTGACCAAACTCGTACGTGAGCCCGTTCGGCAGCTTGAGCCGCGCGGGTTCCCTGCCGACCGCGCGTCGGTAGCGCCAGACCTGCGACGTCACCCAGCTGCCATGCGGATTACTGGGATCGAGCGCGTTGTAGAGCGGGTGGCTGCTGCCGTCGCTCATCTGGATGGTCGGCTCGCCGGGGGTGAACGACTGCGACTGCACGACCCGCCCGAAATGCAGGCTCCAGCCCATGCCGACCCACGTCCGCAGCTTGAAGTGGTTCGGGGTGTCCTGGTAGTCGCGGTGGATCTTGCTGTTGTAAGTGCGCTGGACGACCAAGTTCAGGCCCGCGTTGCCCGGCAGCACAAGGTCCGTGAACGTCAGGAGCAGATTCCCTGAGAACGGGTCGACGTGTTCGAAGGGCGCCACCGAATGGGTCGATCGCGTGGGGGCGAACCCGGTCGCGCCGTGCGGCGTCTCGGCCCGGAGGCCGTCGGGATGAAGGGCGTGCGCCAGCAGCAGGAGCGCGACGGCCCCGCGTGAACCGAATGAGAGACCGACAAGACATGAGCTGGCGCATCGCACGCGCGATACCACCTCAGCCGGAAAGGTCGGAGAGTGCCGGAAACAGCAGCGAAATGAACTTCGCGGTCGGGCCTGCTATTCGTCGCCGACGCAAAGAGCGGGCAGAAATGGTCAACATCTTGGCCGCATCGGCTGAGATCTTGGCCCATGCGGTTGACCTGTTTGGGACCCGCGCTGGAACCTCTCGAAGCCGGCCGCTGGTGTCGAGCCCTACGGGACTGCGGCGGGCTGGAACAGCCCGCCCTGCCCGCCGCCGGAGGCTGGAGGCTGCAGGCCGTAGGCTGCAGGCCGCGGCTCGCGGCGCCGGCCGCTTCGTCTAACTCACGATTTCGTTGACCCGGACTTCGAAGATGAGCGTCGCGTTCGGGGGGATGGACCCGTTGCCCGACGCACCGTACGCAAGTTCGGGCGGGAGGATGAGCCTGCGCATGCCGCCCACGCGCATGCCGGGAATCCCCTGGTCCCAGCCACGGATGACGCCACCGGCTCCCAGCACGAACCGGAAGGGCCCGCGGCCGGCGAACGACGTGTCGAACAGCGCCCCCTTGTGCTCCGGCGGCGTCGTGGTGTTGTAGAGCCAGCCGTAGTAGTCCACGACGATGGTCTGCCCACTCACGACCTCGGCACCGGTTCCGACCGTGAGTTCAGTCGTACTGAACGGCACGTTGGCAATCCAGGTGGCGTTCGGCGATGGCGCGGTCGGCGAACTGTCGCCGCCGCACGCGGCGACGGGGACGAGGCTGACGAGCGCCAGGAGCAGGGCGCGGCGGGATGAGTCCGGACGTTCGGTCATGCGGCTGAACAGCGTAGCAGAGCGCCCCGCATACACCACAGTCCCCCCCGCCTGCCCGGCCGGCGGTTCACCGAGGCGCCACATGGGCGTTTTTGCTCAGGCGGGGAGCAACACCGTGAAGGTGCTGCCGGTGCCCGGGCCGTCGCTGTGCGCATGGACGCTGCCGCCGTGCATCTCGACGAGGCGTCGCACGAGCGTCAGGCCGATGCCGAGGCCACCGCGCGTGCGTTCCCGTGGCTGGTCGGCCTGAACGAACAGCTCGAACACGCTCGGCAGGAGCGCCGCGTCCATGCCGACCCCGGTGTCGCGTACGGTGATCGTCACCCCACTCGCCGGGGCGCCGCCCTCGACAACGAGGGAGATCCGCCCGTCGGCTGGCGTGAACTTCGCCGCGTTGTGCAGCAGATTCACGAGTGCCTGCACCAGGCGCGTACTGTCGCCCTGCACCACGACGGGCACCTCCGGCACCGTCACCTCGAGCACCGGGCCGTTGCCGTCCTGCAGGCCGCTCGCTTCAACCGCCAGCGTGACGACGTCCTGGACGATGGTGGGCGCGAGTTGCAGTGCGAGCTTCCCGGTGCGGATGCGGCTGATGTCGAGCAGATCGTCCACCAGACGCACCAGGTGGAGCAGTTGCCGCTGCAGCATCGGCAACGCGCGGCGCGCGGTGTCGTGCGGGACATCGTCCTTGGCCAGCAGGTGGACGGCGATACGCATCGGCGTCAGCGGGTTGCGCAGCTCGTGCGCCAGCATGGCCAGGAACTCGTCCTTCCGCCTGTCGTCCTCGCGCAACGCCAGTTCCAGGCGCTTCTGGCCGGTCACGTCGATCGTGATGCCGTCGAATTGGACTGGGCGGCCGGACGGGTCGGCCGTCACGCGACCGAGGCCGCGCACCCACCGCACCTCCCCATCGTCGGTTGCGACGCGGAACGTCGCGTCGTAGTCACCACATCGTCCGAGCGCATCGGAGATGGCCGTGGCAACGCCGGCACGATCCTCCTCGACGATCCGTGCAGTCACGGCCGCACCGTCCACGTGCGCGTCGCTGTCGATGCCGAAGTGCCGCCGGCATGCCTCGCTCCAGATCGGGTTCCGGATCTCGATCCCGAAGGCGTGGCCCTCGGCGTCATGCACGGGTCGGGTCCCAGGATGGATGTCGCAGTACCAGGTGCCGATGTCGCAGGCTTCGATGAGGAACTCGAGCCGTTCCTCGAGCGTGCGGGCAAGAGCTTCGGCCGCATGCCGACCGCTGACGTTCGACACCACGACAACCATGCCCTGGACGAGCCCGTCTTCGCCATGATCGGGGCCGTAGCCGACTTCGACGACCTGCTCGGGCAGGCGCGCGTACGGCACGCGTATCTCGCAGGTGCCCGACCCGCCGGCGAGCGCGACGTCGGCAAAAGGCCGGAAGGCGCCATAGGCGGCCTCGCCCGCGATGTCCACCACCGATTGCCCAGGAAAGGCAGACTGCGGCAACCCGTAACGGGACGCATACGCTTGCGTCACCCAGCGATACCGGTGCGTGGTGTCGATGTAGGCGGCCGCCACTGCGCCATGGGCAGTCAGCAGCGCCAGTTGCCGCCCCACCGCCGCCTCGGCGGCCTGCGCGCGCACCTTCTCCGTGATGTCGCGGTTGACCTCGCAGATGACGGACGTGCCGCCAGGCCGTTCGCGCATGGCCCACCGCGCCTTGACGAACACGGGCGACCCGTCGGTGCGACGCTGCGTGAGGCGGCCTTCCCAGACGTGGTGCTGACGGAGCGCCGCCACGATCACCGGCAGGCCATCGCCGAACTCCGTGCGGAGCAGGTCATGGCTGCACTGCCCGATCGCCTCGTCCGGCGCCGGCCCGTAGATGCGTGTGGCGCCCGCGTTCCAGGCGAGGATGGTGCCGTCGAACTCGCGCACGAGGATGGCGTCGTACGACAGGTCGAGGAGGTCGGCGTAGAACGCCTCCTGAAGCGAGGACGACAGTCCCGTTCCCGCCTGCTCCATACTCTCCGGCACTGCGCCACTATACGCCCGCGCAGCGGAATCATTCCCGGTGGTCGAACCGCCCAGCTGCCCCGGCGCTCAGCACGAGTGCGGCGGCAGCGAACATGAGCACGGCAGTGGCCGTGGGCCGTGGTGTGCCGTCGTGCAGCAGGCCGATGACGAGCGTGGCCAGCCCTGGCAACCCGTACTGCAGTGCGCCGAGCAGTGCCGAAGCCGTTCCCGCCTCACGCTCGAACGGAGCCAGTGCCAGCGCGGTGGTGTTCGGCAGCACGAACCCGAGCAGCAGGACGACGACGAACAGCGGCAGGCCGATTGTCAGCAGCGACGGCGCCACGAAAAAGGTCGTCGCCACGAGGATCAGCGCGGCGATCAGTTGCACGAGCAGCGCCCGGCGCAGGATGACGGCGGTCTCCTCCCGTCGCAGCAACGCGCGATTGAGCTGAGATGCCCCGACGAGCCCCACCGCATTGAGCGCGAACATCGCCGAGAACGCTGTCGGCGTCAGTCCAAGCACCTGGATGTAGACGAACGGCGCGCCCGAGATATAGGCGAAGAGCACGCAACTCCCGAAGGCGCCCGCCAGAGCGAACCGCTGGAACTGCGGCTGCCGAGCCACCCTGCCGAACGCGCCCAGGACGCTGGCCATCGTCAGCGTCACCGCGCGCGTCGCCGGCGCCGTGTCGGGCAGCGCCCGCGCGACAGCCACCCACGTGACGATGCCGAACGCCACGAGCACGGCAAAGAGCGACCGCCAGCCAATCAGCGACAGCAGCCAGCCGCCGACGATCGGCGCGAGGATGGGCGCGACGCCCATCACGAGCAGCAACGAGGACAGCACGCGCGCGGCTTCCCGTGGACCGAACACGTCGCGGACGACGGCGCGCGCCATCACGACGCCGGCACAGCCGCCGAGCGCCTGCAGGGCACGCCAGGCCTGGAGCTGCCCGATCGACCCGGCAAGCGCGCACCCGGCCGAGGCGATCGTGTACACCGCCAACCCGTACAGCAGGGGTCGACGCCGGCCGAACCGGTCCGACAGGGGTCCATACACGAGCTGTCCGAGCGACAAGCCGATGAAGAAGACCGACAGCGTCCGCTCGACCGATGCCGCGTCCGTGGCGAACGCGTGCTGCAGCGTCGGGAACGCCGGCAGGTACATGTCGATGGACATCGGCGAGATGGCCGTGAGGCTGCCGAGCAGCACGACGAGGCCGAGGTGTCCCCGCGAGGGGTTCGTCACGCGGCGATTATCGTGGAGATGAACCCGGCGGCAGGCCTTCCCGTCAAAGGGCTCAGTCGTTCCCGAAGGAGCCTGCCGATGTCCGTCCGCATGTCACGCGCACTCGTCGCGTCACTGTTCGCCCTGGTTCCCGCCTCCGCGCTCGCGCAGCCGCTGACGTTCGAGAGGTCGCTGGCGGTGGGGGCGTCCCCGACGCTCGACGCCTCGACCGGCAGCGGCAGCATCACGGTTCACGCCGGCAGCGGCAGCACGATCGTGGTCAAGGGCACCGTCGAGATCCGTCGCGGCAGCAACGTGCCGGCCAACGCCGCCGAACTGGCCAGGCAGCTCGTGGCATCGCCGCCGATCACGCAGACGGGCGACGCGGTCACGGTGGGGAGGATCGCCGACCACGCCACCCGCCAGGCGGTGTCGGTGTCCTACGACATCAGCGTGCCGGCAGCGGCCGCCGTGCAGGTCGATTCGGGTTCCGGCGACGTGGCGGTGTCGGGCGTCAACGGTCGGGTGAAGGCACACAGCGGGTCGGGTGGCGTCACCGCGACGGCAATCGGCGGCGACATCGACGCCCGCACCGGGTCGGGCGACATCGTGGTCAAGGACGTCAGGAAGGCCGCCAGTCTCTCGACCGGCAGCGGCACCATCGCCGGCGTGTTGACCGGCGCCGGCGACGTCAAGGCGACCAGCGGCAGCGGCGACATCACACTCGAGGGCGTCAACGGCATGCTGGCGGCGTCCACCGGCAGCGGCAGCATTGGCGTGGAGGGCACGCCGACCGCCGACTGGCGGGTCTCGGCCGCATCGGGCGATCTCACCGTGGCCCTGCCGTCCGGGAAGGGATTCACGCTCGACGCGAGCACGTCCTCCGGCACGCTGGACATCCCACTCGCCGTGCAGGGACGCAGCGAGCGTCGCCGCGTGCAGGGCACCGTCGGCGGCGGCGGGCCGATGCTGCGTCTCAGCACCTCCAGCGGGGATATCGCCGTCAGGTAGCCGCGACGTCCTCGCGCTGGCGAGCGTCACGGAGCGTCCGACCGCTCACCTGACGAACGCCTCGGGTAAGCCGCCGTCGACGTTCAGGATCTGGCCGGTGATGCGGGACGTGCGATCCGAGAGCAGGAAGCATGCGGCTTCGGCCTGATCCTCCGGCGTGATCGGCTGCCGTGTGAGCGTGCGCTGCGCATAGAACTCGGCGAGCAGGCCGCGCAAGGCGTCGGCCGACGCGTCGGGGTCGAACGCGATGCCGTACTTCTGCAGCGACGACATGACGCGCGCCTTCGGAAACATCGTCGAACCCTGGACGACGGTGGCGGGTGCGAGCCCGTTGACGCGCACCAGCGGCGCCAGTTCCACCGCCAGCGTGCGCACGAGGTGATTCGCGGCGGCCTTCGACGTGTCGTAGGCTGCCGACCCCTTCTTGGCGACAAGGGCGTTCACGCTCGTCGTGAGCACGAGGCTGCCGGGCACCTGCTGCGCCTCCCACACCGCACGACACTCGTCGGCGACGAGGTATCCGCCGAGCACGTTGATGTCGAAGGTCCTGCGCCAGGTGTCGTCGCCGACGTGCCCACTGGCGTCCGGAGTCGGGAAGATACCCGCCGTGACCAGCACGTGGTCGAGGCCGCCATAGGCGGTCACCGTATCGTGCACGAGGGCCTGCACGCTGGCACGGTCGGTCACGTCCACCGCGACGGCGATCGCCGGGCCACACGCGCTCACGCCAGAACCGGCGACGCCGATGCCCAGTCCGTGCCGCTGCGTGAGTTCGCCGGCGGTCGCCTCGGCGGCGTCGCGCGCCACGTCCGCGCACACGACGTG
>JAEZCY010000338.1 GCA_023429845.1 Acidobacteriota bacterium | reverse complement strand
CACCGCGTCATGGCAGGCCCCATCATCCTCATCCCCGGGGCCTGCCGCGGCATCGGCGCCGCGACCGCACGACTCGCAGCCACGCGCGGCTTTGCCGTTGCCATCAACTTCATGCACCGCGCCGACGCGGCCGAGACGCTCGCCCGGGAGCTCGTCGCAACGGGCACCGATGCCATCACCGTGCAGGCCGACGTCTCACGCGAAGAAGACGTGTTGCGCCTGTTCGCCACCGTGGACACGCGCCTCGGAACGCTCACCGCGCTGGTCAACAACGCCGGCATCCTCGAACAGCAGATGCGCCTGGACGCCATGACGGCAGATCGCTGGCACCGCGTACTCGCAACAAACGTCGTCGGCAGCTTCCTCTGCGCGCGCGAAGCCGTCCGCCGCATGTCCACGCAACACGGCGGCCGCGGCGGCGCCATCGTGAACCTCTCGTCGGTGGCCTCGGTGATCGGCGGCGCCAACGAGTACATCGACTACGCGGCCTCGAAGGGCGCCGTGGACGCCATGACCGTGGGGCTGGCTCGTGAGGTCGCCACCGAGGACATCCGCGTGAACGCCGTCCGGCCCGGAGCGACGCGCACCGACATCCACGCGAGTGGCGGAGAACCCGGGCGGGTGGACCGCGTGAAGGCGGCAATCCCGATGAAGCGCGGCGGCGAACCCGAGGAGATCGCCGCCGCCATCATGTGGCTCGTGTCGGAAGAGGCGAGCTACGTGACTGGCGCCGTGCTCGACGTGGCCGGCGGACGATAGCGCCAGCGCGCGTCGGTCCGCCTGCACCTTCGTGCAGGTCAGACGCCCTTCGCCCACGCCAACGACACGGCCGAAGGACGAAGGCCGGGTGGCGCTAGAAGAAGATCCGCGTGCCGAAGTCGAAGCGCCGTGCGGCAGCGGCGGCCGTCGGCTGGCCGAACAGGGGCGACGTCTGCACGCCGGCAAACCGCGTGAAGTTCGTCTCGTTGAGCAGGTTCCAGACCTGCGCGTAGATCTCGACGCCCTTCTGACCTCGACCGCCACCGCGCCCCTCGCCGCCCCCGCCGCCGCCCTGCGGCGCCCAGGGCCGCCAGCCGAAGCGCAGGTTCAACGTCTTCTGCCAGGTGCCACGCTCCGTGTTGCGGCCAACACCGAGGGGACGGTCGGTGAAGATGGTGTCGCCGTTGTCGTCGAATCCCGTACGGATCGTGTAGGGCGCACCCGACTGCACGTCTCCCCACAGGTTCATCCGCACACCGAGCGGCAGCTCCGTGCGGAAGAACCCGAAGATGCGATGACGGACGTCGTACGAGGCCGGCCCCCACTCGGCATCGGGATCGCGACTGTCGGCGGGCATGCTCAACGCGCCATCGGCGTCGTTGCGTGCCTGTCCGTACCGGTAGCGAATCAGGCCGGACGTGCGGCTCCTGTTGGCCGACATCCGCAGGCTCGTGTCGAAGCCCGCGGCACGCGCACGGCCCGTGGCGCCGATCTGCGTGATGCGGTCGAACGCGGGGTCGGGACGCACACCGTCGATCGGCGCGTTCACGTTCACGCTGCGCAGCCGGTTCTGCGTGAGCTGCCCGAACACGTTGACCTGCAGGCGTATGTCACGCGTGAAGCGGTGCTCCACACCGACCGAGACGCGCTCGGATCGCTGCATGGCGATCCTGTCGGCCTCGCGAATCACGCTCGGCACCTGCATCTCGATGTCGGCGCCCTCGCCGAACGGGTCAGGGAACGACGGATTGCGGACGATGAGGTCGCGCTGTCGGCTGCCATCGAGCTGCAGCGACTGCTCGAAGATGTTCGGCTGGTACCAGTCGTTGAACACCCCGACGCCCGTGGTGATCGTCGTGCGGCCCTGTTCGCCTCCCGGAGTCCACGCGACGCTGGCGCGCGGCGCGAGGTTCCACTGCCCGTCCACGAGGTTCTGCATGTCGTGTCGCACCCCCAGTCCGATGCGCACGGCCCTGGACAGCGTGATCTCGTCGTGCGCGAACCAGCTGAGTTCCTGGCGCGTGTAGGTGACCAAGGGGTTTCCGGTGCGCTGCACGAACTGCCGCGGCCGCAGTGCCTCGTAGTCCTCCAGGCTGGCGAACGTGAACGTGCCGACGTAGTTGTCCATGCGGTCGGTGCGCGACCAGCCGAACTCGCCCTCGAAGCCGACCCGAACCTTGTGGCGGCCACCCTGCAGGAAGTCGATCGTGTTGGCGATCTCGACTTCCCGTTCGCTGCGGCCGCCGCGCCGCTGGGCGCCGCCCGCCACGAACGCGTTGGGGACGTTGATGGCAAGCGCATCGCTCACCGAGTCCACGCTGTCACGCGCGCCGACGTACTCGACGCGGAACTCGTTGAACAGCAGCGACCCGAACGTGCTCATCGCCGACACGCGCGCAATGTCGCGAACGGTGTCCTGCGCGTAGGCGCGCTCGGGCAGCTCGAACTCGCCGACGCCGAGGTTCTCGCCCGACGAATCACGACGCTGGTACTCGCCCCGCAGCGTGTGCGCACTGTTGATCGCGTGCTCGACGCGCACCTCGCCGCTGATCCAGCCGCGCTCCTGGTTCACGAGGTTGGAGAAGTTCGTGCCCGCGGCACGCGCCACGATCGGCTGCGCCTCGAAGCTGTCGAGCACCGAGATGCGTCCGGCGATCGACGTCTGGTTGCGGACGAGCGGTCCGCTGAAGTTCCAGCTGAGGCGACGGGTCTGCCCCGTGCCCCGCTCGGGCGCGAAGGCCTGCCGGGCGTCGATGGACTGGTCACGGAAGCCGAGGCTGACCTCGTTGGTCCAGTCCGACATCCCGGGCCGCGTGATGATCTCCACGCGGGGGCGGCCGCCACCCATGCTGTCGGGCGCGAACGGATCGCGACGAATCCGCACGGCCTGAATCTGCTGCTTCGGCGGCAGTTCACCACCTTCGAAGCCGTTCACGCGGAATTCCGCGTCCGCTCCGGCAAGCGCCTCGAGAACGAGCGCAAGCTCCTCGGGGTTGTCGGGCAACTGATCGATCTCCTCGACCGACAGCGTCTCGACCTGTCCGTCGGGCGTCGGCACCGGCGTGGCGTCGGTGGTGACGGCAACCTGCTCGGCGAATCCGCCGAGCGCGAGCGTCGCCGCCGCGCGGGACGTCTGTCCGGCAGTGACGGTGGCTTCGAGCGTGGCCGACTCGAAGCCCGGCATCTCGACGACGACGCGATAGTCGCCCGGCGGGAGATCCACGAGGGCGTCGCCGGAGCCGTCGGTGACGATCACGCCTTCGGGCACGTCCGTGCCGTCGAGGGCCTCGACGCGCACGGTCGCGCCGGGCAGCCGGCCGTCCAGCGAGTCGCGGGCGGTGATGGCGAGATGCCCGCTCGCCTGTCCCGGATCACGTACGCCCGCCTGCAACTGCGGCTCCTGGGCATCGTCGATGGCCGGCTGCGCCGGCGAGGGTGTGGCACACGCCACGAAACACGAAATCAACAGCGCGCGCATTCCCACGGAAACCATGCCGGCCAGACTACACACCGGTGCCTGATGCCATCCTGAAGGCCGCCTTCAGCATTCGTTCAGGGTCGATCCCGCAGACTCTGCCGATGGTTCGACGCCTGACGTTCTGGACCGCCGGCATGCTGCTGGCTGCGGCAGCCGTTCACGCCACCGAGTCCACGGTCGTGACGTTCGCCGACGTGCGGGCGGGCACGCTCCCTGAGCGCTTTCGCACCCTGTCCTCCCGGCCGGCCGAGCCCGGCAACTGGCGGGTCGAGAGCGTCGAAGGCACGCCTGCGCTCGTGCAGAGCGACCTCGGCGAGCGCGGGTATCGGCTCGCCGTGCTCGATGGTGTGGC
Source organism: Acidobacteriota bacterium (assembly GCA_023429845.1). GTDB lineage: Bacteria > Acidobacteriota > Vicinamibacteria > Vicinamibacterales > Vicinamibacteraceae > Luteitalea. The sequence goes on along the minus strand of JAEZCY010000338.1, from coordinate 13,396 downwards.
GCTCGCGGACGTGCACGTCGGCGTCCGGTTGAAGATGCGTACCGGCGACCGCGCGGCAGGCGTCGCGTGGCGCGTGCAGGATGCCGGCACCTACTATGCGGCGCGGCTCGACCTCGACGACCGCGAACTCGTCCTCTACAAGTTCGTGCGGGGCAACCGCGTCCGCCTGAACAGGTTGACGGACCTGCGCCTTGCCGCCGATCGCTGGTACAGTCTGCTGATCGAACACAGCGGCACCAGCATCCGCGTGTGGCTGAACGGCATTCCGGTCGCCCGCGAGGAAGACGACAGTGTCACGGCCGCAGGGTCGCTCGGCTTCTGGATGCCGGGGGACGGCACGGCGGCCTTCGAGCGGCTCTGGTACCGTCCCATGCATGCCGACAAGCGCTGACCCATGCGCCTGCTGATCGTCGAAGACGAGGAGGACCTCGCGAGTGCCCTTCGCCGCCTGCTCGTCGATGCCGGGTTCACCTGCGACGTCGCGCGCGACGGCGAAGAGGGACTGTACCTCGCGCTCGAAGCCCGCTACGACCTGATCGTCCTCGACCTGATGCTGCCGCGGTTGCAGGGCGAGCGCGTGCTGTCGGAGTTGCGGGCCCGCGACGTGTCCCTGCCCGTGCTCGTGCTCACGGCACGCGATGCCGTCACCGATCGCGTCCGCCTCCTCGAGAACGGCGCCGACGACTACCTGGTCAAGCCGTTCGAACCGGCCGAGCTCGTCGCCCGCTGCCGCGCACTGCTGCGCCGCTCCGTCGGTCACGCCGGCTCGGTGCTGGCCATCGACGACGACACGGAAATCGACCTGTCGCGGCGACTCGTGCAGCGCCATGGCGTGCCGGTGGCGGTGACGCCGCGCGAGTACCGCGTGCTCGAGTATCTTGCCCTCCACCGCGGCCGGGTGGTCTCACGTAACGAGCTGCTTGCGCGACTCTATGACGATGAGGAAGAGACCTCGTCGAACGTGCTGGAGGTGTACGTGGCCGGGTTGAGGCGGAAGCTCGGGCCCGCCACGATCGGCACCAGGCGCGGCCATGGCTACATCATCGACGCCTAGCTCGATCGTCGGTCGCCTCACCGCCCGCGCCGTGGTCTGGGCGGCGGTCATCGCGCTCACGCTCAGCGGTGTGGCGCTCTGGCAGTTCTGGCGCGCCTCGGTACGGGCGCTCGACGCACAACTCGTCGCGGCAGCGGACGCCGTGTCGCTCGAGATCGTCGTGCGGGAGGGGCTGCTCGAAGTCGATGTTCCCGCCGACAGGCGTGCCGCCCTCGGCGCAGGCGACTGGCACTACGGCGTCTACGACGACCTCGGACGGCGGCTCGACGGCGACGCGCCGCGCCTTCCCGACGGTCTCCGTCCAGCTGCCGGCACGACGACGCGGGACGGCTACCGCGAGGCGTGGCGGAACGGACCCAGGGGATCACTCGTGCGGGTGGGGCGTCCACTCGGACCGCTCGAAGCCGACGCGTGGCGCATGGCGGCCAGCCTGCTCGTCGCCAGCCTCGTGACCCTGCTGCTCGGGGCGCCGCTCACCGTGTGGCTGCGGCACGCGCTCGCGCGCTCGCTCGCGCAGTTCGAACGAACCGCACGCGAGATGGCGCCGGGCCGATCCTCCCGACTCGACCTCGCGCGGGTGGATACCGAGCTGCTCGGCGTGGCGCGACAGCTCAACGAAGCGTTCGACAGGCTCGAAGCCGGCCTGCGGCGTGAGCAGCAACTCACGGCAGACGCCAGCCACGAGTTGCGCACGCCGGTCACCACGATCCTCACCGAAACCGAGTGGGCACTGAGCCGCGATCGCGGCGCCGACGAGTACCGCGCGGCCCTGGACGTGTGCCGGCGACAGGGCCGGCGACTGAAGGACCTCACCGAGTCGCTGCTCGTGCTGGCGCGCATCGAATCCGGCACGGCGCCGCCGCGCCGGGATCACCTGCAGATCGGCGCGATCGTCGATCAAGCCATCGAGGACGTCGCCGAGCGCGCACGGGCGCGCGACATCCGGGTGTGGCGGCAGGGCGATGCACGCGTGCAGGCCGACCGCGTCCAGGTGGGCATCCTCATGGCGAACCTGCTGGGCAATGCCGTTCGCTACAACCGCGCCGGCGGTGAGGTCGAAGTACGGGTCGCGGAAACGCCTGCGCGTGGCGTCACCGTCGAAGTGCGCGACACGGGTCCGGGGCTAAATGCCGAGGACATGGATCGCGTGTTCGACCGCTTCTGGCGGGCCGATCCTTCCCGCAAGGCCGGCGAGGGCGGTACCGGGCTCGGTCTGGCGATCAGCAAGGCCATCGCCGAGGCGCACGGCGGAACGATCCGCTGCGAGAGTGCCAGCGGCGGCGCCACGTTCATCGTCGAACTGCCCCACCGCGCCGATCACCAGGCCTGACGGCCGCCGCCTACCCCAGACTTCCCCGCTTCAGCTGCTCGACGAGGTAGTCCGTCGCACGCCAGGCGATGGCCAGGATGGTGATCGTCGGGTTCTTCTCGGACGCGGTGGTGAAGGACGACCCGTCCACGACGAACAGGTTCTTCACCTCGTGCATCTGGTTGAACGCGTTGAGCGCGGACTTCTTCGGATCGTCGCCCATCCGGCAGGTGCCGTGTTCGTGGATGGCCGAGCCGTTGCGATCGAGGTCGGCGCGCTTGTAGCCGAAGAGCTCGATGCCCGAGGCCTGGGCGATCTCCTCGATCGTGTCGGCCATGTGCTCGACCATCTTCATCTCGTTGTCGCGGATGCGGTAGTCGATGTGCAGCAGCGGCACGCCGAACCTGTCGGTCTTTGACTTGTCGGTCGTGATGCGATTATCCGGGTACGACAGCACCTCGCCGAACGGGTGCAGTTCCACCCACGCCGGATACCGCTTGCGGACCTCCGCCTTGTACGACGCGCCGAAACCCGGCAGACCTCCGGCGAAGTGCCCCGCCCCGTCGGGATTGCAGCCCGTGCCCCAGAACTGCATGCCGAACCCGCGCAGGTAGTCGCGCTTGCGCTCCGGGCGGTGGTTGAAGCGCGGCATGTACATGTGCGCGCCACCGATGCCGAGGTCGTTGGTCGTGGCCTTGCCGTAGAGCGAGGGCATGAAGCCGCGCGCGTGGATGCGCACCTGTTCGCACAGGTATCTGCCGATCACGTCGCTGCCATTGCCGATGCCGTTCGGGTGGGCGGAGGACGTCGAGTTCAGCAGGATTCGCGTCGAGTCCACGCAACTCGCGCCCATGACGACGACCTTCCCGAGCACCTGCTCCTCGCGTCCGGAGTGACGATCGAAGTACTGCACGCCCCGGGCGAGGCCGTTGTCGTCCACGAGCACGCGTGCGACGACGGCATTCGAACGGATCTCGAGCCGTCCGGTCTTCAGCGCCGGCGGCAGGAGGTGGTCCGCCGAGCAGAAGAACGAGGCCGTGTCGCAGCCGCGACCGCACTGGCCGCAGTAGTGGCACGCCGGGAAGCCGTTGTGAGGCTTCGTCATGTTCGCGCGCCTGATCCGCACGAACGGAATGCCGATGCGTGCGCCCGCCCGCCACATCGCCACTTCGGCGCAGCGCATGGGCGGGGGCGGGAGGAAGTGCTTGCTGCCCGGCAGCGTCTCCAGGTCCTCGTCGCCGCCACACACGCCGATCAGCTGATCGACCCTGTCGTAGTACGGCGCGATGTCGCTGTAGTGGATCGGCCAGGGGATGTCCCAGCCGTCGCGCTCGCCAGCGCGGAAGTCCATCTCGCTGTAGCGCAGGCTCACGCGCCCCCAGACGTTGGTCTTGCCGCCGTGCCCCCAGACACGAATCAGCTGGAAGTCACGCTCCGTCGGCGTGAGATAGGGCTGTTCCTTCGTGTCGAGGAAGAACTCGGGAGGGCGCTCGCCGCGGGCGCGGCGCTCGCGCGCCTCGTACGCGGAAACGTGCGTCCAGTACGTCGAGCGATCGAACCTGTCGCCCGCGTCGAGCATGAGCACGTCGACGCCCTGCCGCGTCAGGTTCCACGCCGCCATGCCTCCGGATGCACCGGAACCGACGACGATGACCGGGTGGACCTTCGGGGACGATTGAATCTGCATACGCGTTCCGCGGCCGCAATGCGGGAATGCGGACTGCGGGAATGTCGGACCCATCGACGGTCCGCATGCAGTCGCGCGTTGCCGTGTTCGGCCTCATCATACGCCGCACGACCCTCCCGCGACCGCGCGTCCTATCGCTCCCAGTACAGCTTGCGGCGTTCCTGCGCGACCGGCGCGATCTGATTCATCGTTGCCGCGTCATACAGCCGGCCGTTGGCCATGACCATCCGCACGGTATTGCTCTGCCTGATGTCGGCGAGCGGGTTGCCGTCGAGCACGACCAGGTCTGCCAGCTTGCCCTCTTCGATCGACCCGAGGTCCCGCTCCAGGCCCAGGTACCGCGCGCCGGCGATCGTCGCCGCCTGCAGGGCCTCCATGTTCGTCATGCCGCCCTGCTGCAGCATCCAGAGCTCCCAGTGCGCGCCGATGCCCTGAATCTGCCCGTGCGCACCGAGTTGCACCGTGCCGCCGGCGTCGAGCACGGCCTTGGCGCCGCGCGCCACGAGCACGTGCGCGTAATCGTCCTCGGCCGACGCGGTGCGTCGGCGTGCGCGTGGCAGCACCACGTCGCGCGGCACGAACGTGAGCAGCCGCTGGTCGCGGAACACCTCGTCGTGGTGGTACCAGTAGTTCTCGCCGCTCTGCGATCCGTACGACACGATCAGCGTCGGCGTATAGCCGAGCCCGCTCCGGGCAAACAGCGTCGTGACGTCCTTGTACAGGTTCGGCGTCGGCAGGTTGTGTTCGATGCCCGTGTGGCCGTCGAGCATCATCGTCTCGTTCATGTACAGCAGCGATCCGCCCTCCGGCACGACGAGCATCTCCTGCTCGCGCGCCGCCTTGATGATCATCTGGCGCGCGTCGCGGCGCTGCTGGTTGTAGCTCTTGACCGAGAACGCGCCCACCGCCTTCATCCGCCGCATGTGCGACCGCGCATCGTCGATGGATCCGACGACCGCCTTGAAGGGTGTCTCGGCGCCGTAGAGGATCGTGCCCGTCGAGAAGAGCCGCGGGCCGACCAGCGCCCCGGTGCGGATCATCTCCGACAGGGTGAACACGGTCTCCGTGTCGTTGGACGGATCGTGCGACGTCGTGACGCCGTACGCGAGGTTGGCCAGCAAGCGCCAGTTCGCCTGAGGGATCAGGCCGTCACCGGGGCCGCCGAGATGGGCATGCACGTCGATGATGCCCGGCATGATCGTCTTGCCGGCCACGTCGATGCGGCGAGCACCGGCCGGGATTGTCACGCGCCCGCTCGGCCCCACTGCCACGACGCGGTGGCCGCGGACGACGACCGTGCCGCGCTCGATTACCTGAGTCCGCCCCTCGCCAGCCATGGTGACGATTCGTGCGCCGACGAGCGCCACCTCGCCCTCTGGTACGTCACTGGCCTGGGTGAACGCGATGTCGACACCCGCGGTCTCGGGCGGGACGGGCGTGTCGCCGGCGCCCTCGATGAACGGGAACGTCCGCGTGAGGTCGCGCGTGAACAGCTCCGGCCCCAGCGTCCAGTGCACGCGGCGGCTGTCGGCCGACCAGTGCAGCGCGAAGCCGTGGTCGCGTGAGACCTGCGCCACGGGGTAGGCAGCCCCGGACGTGGACAGCGTGGCTGGTCGCCCGGTGGCCGGCATCGGCATCACGTACGTCTTGAACCGCTCGGTGAACGCCACCCACCTGCTGTCGGGCGACGGCACGATCTGCAGCGCGTTCTCCGACTGCACGTGCACGATCTCGTCGGCGCCCTCCAGCGTGATGCTCCGGAGCACCGTGTGCTCGCCACGCCGATCGCGGACGAAGATGCGCGTGCCGCTCTTGTCGAAGAGCGGCTCCTGACCGCTCTCGGCGACCTTCTTCGGTGCACCGCCCGAGAGCGGCACCACGAAGACGCCGGGGTCGGTGGCGTGCGTCAGCCCGCGGTCGGAGTCGGGTCCGGCGGCGCGGTAGACGATCGACGACCCGTCCGGCGAGAACGAGGGCTGTGCGTAATGGCCGGGCGTCGAGACAACGTCGCGCCCTCCCTGCCCGTCCACGCCGATCACCTTGATTCGGCCCTTCGCCTCGTCGTCCCAGGTGACGTAGGCGATCTGCCGCCCGTCGGGGGAGAACGAGGGCCACGCCTCGTGCGCGGCATCCTGCGTCAGCCGCTTCGGCTCTCCATCGGGAAGCGTGCGGAGATACAGGTGCCCGAGCGCGGTGTAGACAACGTGGCGGCCGTCGGGCGACACCCGCGTGTGCCGCAACATCCGCACCGGCGCCTGCGTCGGGTGCACCTCGCGGCTGAAGCGCAGCGCCTCGTTGATCGTGTGCTCGACACGGGCGCGGAACGGCACGACCGTGCCCGTCTTCTTCGCGACGTCGACGCGCCAGATCCGGCCCTTGCCCCAGATCACGAAGCCCGACCCGTCTGGCAGCCAGGCGTACTGCGCGTAGACGCCGTGCACCGCCCACGCCTCCTGCAGGTCCTTGTCGAGGCCGTCGAACACGCTGGTTTCGACGCCCGTGGCGAGGTCGCGCACGAACAGCTGGCTGCCGGTGTCGACGCGCCGGATGAAGGCGAGGCGCGTGCCGTCGGGCGAGACGCGCGGCGTGATCGATCCACCTGGGCGAGCCGCGACGGTGCGCTCCTTGCCCGTCCGCAGGTCGCGACGGATGATCGCGTAAATGGTTCCGAACGGATCCTTGTTGTACTCGAAGCTCTCGCCTGGCGTGACGTCCTTGCTGTAGTAGAGCACGCGTCCGTCGGGCGAGATGGCGGGTTCACCCTGATCCTTCTGCCAGCCGTTCTTGTCGGTGACCTGGAGGCCGTCGCCGCCACTGACGTGGAACTGCCAGATCTCGCCGGCGCCGAGCGAACGCTGTCGAACGAAGTGGCGGCGCGCGTAAATCGAGAGGCCGTCGGGCGCCCAGGTCGGGCTGTTGACGAACCAGCGACTCTCCTTCGACACCTGCGACGCCTTGCTGCCGTCGGCCTGCATCACCCAGACGTTCCAGAGGCCACCGCGATCGCTGCTGAACGCGATCCGGGTGCCGTCGGGGCTGAACCGCGGCTGCATGTCGAAGGCCGGGCCGCTGGTGATTCGCTGCGCGAGCCCCGTGCCCGTGCCCTCGATGGGCATCGTGTAGATGTCGCCGAGCAGGTCGAACACGATCGTCGTCCCGTCAGGGCTGACGTCCACGTTCATCCAGGTGCCCTCGTCGGTCTCGAACGAGACGACGTGCGTGGGGCCGAGCGGCGCCGCGACGTCCCAGGCCGGCTCCTTCCTGCCGCTGTCGGTCGTCGCGGCGGCGGGGGCGGGCGCAGGTGCAGGCTGCTGCGCCGAGAGCGCGACGCCGAGCGAGCACAGCACGGCGAACGACAACGTCGTGAATCGTCCAGTCATGAAAGGCGTACCCCTTGCGTCAGCGCTCTTCGAGCGCGCGCCACATGTACCAACTGCCGATGCTGCGGAACGGCCGCCAGGCCTCGGCATGCGCCGTCATCGCGTCAGCCGACTGGCGCGTGCCGTCACCGTAGACCTTCGCAAAGCCGGTGACCACCCCGAGATCGCCGAGTGGAAGCACGTCGGGTCGCTGCAGGTGGAACATCAGGAACATCTCGGCGGTCCAGCGGCCGATGCCCTTCACCTGCGTGAGCGTGGCGATCACCTCGTCGTCCGACATCCTGTGCAGCCCGCGCGTGTCGAGCGAGCCGTCCGTGACGTGGCGGCACAGGTCGAGGATGTAGCGCAGCTTCTGCGTGCTCAGACCTGCGCCACGCAGTCGCGCCTCGGGCGCGGCGAGCCAGCGCGCCGGCGGCGGGCATGACGAGGCGTCCAGCGCCCGGAGGACACGGGTGTGGATCGTCGTCGCTGCGCCGGTGGACAGCTGCTGGAAGACGATGGCGCGCACGAGCGCCGAGAAGCTGTCGCGACGCGCGCGGGTGCCGAGCGCGCACGGACCGTGCGTCCTGATGAGACGTGCCAGCCCTGGATCGCGACGCGCCAGCCGACGTGTGGCGGCGGCGCACGAGTCGGGAGTCAAACGAACAGGAAGGGGCATCCGCACCGCACCAATCTAGGAGACATCGGTGAACGATTCGCCCCCGGTCGGCCGGTCGCCGTCGGTGCGGTCGAGGAGGGCGCGGCACAGTGCGAGTTCGTCCGCCGTCCGCTGATCGGACCACCCGAGTTCCTCGCGCATCACGCCGGCGATGCGGCCGAGCGCCTGGCGGCCTCTATGCGGCGTGAACGCCAGGCGCGAGCGCCTGAACACGAAGTCGGCAACCCGCTCGCACGCCTCATGACGCGCCGCGTGCACGACCTGCGCCGCGACGTCGGGCTCACCCTCCATCAGGGGATGCCCGAGTTCGGGCCGCGCCGCGACGAGCTGCAGCACTTCGCCGCGCCGTGTGCCGTAGAGCACCTGAAGGTGGTCGCGCTGGGCACTCGTGAGCACCGCCGGCTGCGTCGCCGTGAGCGGCCGCGCCCCGGGCAGCGGCTCGACGGACGTCGTGCCCCGCGCCGGCAAGTCGAGCAGCCGGCACACGCGATGGGTCGCCTCCTCGGCGATCCCCCGGTAGCCGGTGAGCTTCCCGCCGATGATGGAGACGAGTCCGACGGGATTGGATTCGGCCACGACCTGGTGCGACCGCGTCACGGCAGACGCGTGCCCCTCGCGGCGCACGAGTGCGCGCACTCCGGCGTTCGTGAACAGCACGTCTCCGAGCCCGCCGACGTACGGCTCGACCGACTTGCGCAGGTACGCCACTTCCTGCGAGGTGGCCGTCACCTCCGCGGGGTCGTCCGGGTAGTCGATGTCGGTGGTGCCCACCCACGTGTACCCGAGCCACGGGATGACGAACGTCAGCCGCCCGTCGACCGCGGACGGCAGTGCCAGCGCCTGGCGCGGCGGGTTCGGACAGGCGATGTGGATGCCGCGCGTGGTTCGCACGCGAGGCCGCGCATTGGTCTGCAACACGCCCGCGAGCCGGTCGAACCAGGGCCCCGACGCGTTCACGACGACGCGGCCCGTCACTTCCACCTCACGCTGCGCGATGAGATCGTGCACCCGGACGCCGCGGATGCGCCCGTGCTCGACGACGGCGCCGACGACGCGCGCGTGGTTGCAGGCGGCGGCGCCGGCAGCGGCGGCGTCGACGATGTTCTCCATGCACAGGCGTTCGGGCAGCGACGCCTGGGCATCGGAGTAGGCGGCGGCGCCCTGCAATCCCTCCCGGACGAGCCGCGGCTCGGCGGCATGCGCGGCGTCGGGCGAGAGCATCGCGTGCCCCTCGAGGCTGCGGTCGTAGCTCAGTGCGTCGTACAGCCACATGCCGGCGCGCATCTTCAGGCGCGTGAAGGCGGACGACCCGTAGAACGGCAGCAGGAACCGCAGCGGGCGGACGAGATGCGGGGCGATCCGCAGGAGGATCTCGCGCTCGCGCAGGTCGAGACGCACGAGTGCGAAGTCGAGCATCTCCAGGTAGCGAAGCCCGCCGTGAATCAGTCGCGTGGACCCGGACGACGTGCCGCTGCCGAAATCGTCCTGCTCGAAGATCGCCACCCGCAATCCGCGGCGGGCGGCATCACGCGCGACACCGGCGCCGATGATTCCGCCGCCAACGACGATGACGTCGAAGGCCTGACGATGAAGATCTGCCGCGCGCATGGAGACAGTTCAGGCGGGCTGGGCCTGGCGAGCGCCGGCGCGAATCCGCTGGACGCTCTCGTCGCGGCCGAGGAGCTCGATTGTCTCGAAGAGGCCCGGGCTCACCGTGCGTCCCGTCAGCGACACGCGCACCGCCTGCATGAAGGCGCCCGGCTTCACGCCGCCTGCCTCGGCGGCGCCGCGGACGCATTGCTCGATGGACGCTGCGTCGAACACGGACAGTGCCTCCAGACGAGACGCGAGGTGGTCGAGGTGTGGTGCCATCTCGGTCGTCAGGTGCTTGGTCGCGGCCGTCGCCTCGAAGACGACTGGCGTGAGCAGCGGCCTCAAGCCTTCCGGAATGTCACCGAGGCGCCTGGCGCGCGGGCGCAGGAGCGAGAGCGCCTGCGTCAACCACGCGCGGCGCGGGCCGTCGAACGACTCGTGCCAGAGACCGGCCTGCTCGAGGTGCGGACGCACGTGGCCAATCAGCACATCGTCGGGCAGCCGCATGATGTGCTGGTTGTTCATCCATTCGAGCTTCTCGGCGTTGAACACGGCATCGCCGCGGCTGATGCCCGCGAGGTCGAAGCGCGCGACGAGTTCGTCGACCGTGAGGATCTCCTCGTCGTTGCCCGGCGACCACCCGAGGAGCGCGAGGAAGTTCACCATCGCCTCCGGCACGAAGCCCTGAGCCGAGTACTCCGTCACCGACGTCGCGCCATGCCGCTTGCTCAGGCGCTTCTTGTCGGGCCCGAGAATCAGCGGCACGTGGGCGAACCCCGGCACCGCCACGCCGAGCGCGTCGTACAGCAGCACCTGCTTGGGCGTGTTGGAGATGTGATCGTCGCCGCGGATCACCTGCGTGATGCCCATGTCCATGTCGTCCACGACGACCGACAGGTGGTAGGTGGGGACGCCGTCGGAACGCAGGATGACGAAGTCCTCGAGACCGGCGTTGTCGAAGCCGATCTCGCCGTGCACCGCGTCGGCAAACGTCGTGCGTCCTGCCAGCGGCACGCGAAAACGTACGGCACGCGGCATGCCCGCGGCCTCGCGCCTGGCTACCTCGTCGCCCCCGAGAGCGACGCTCGTCTCGTCGTACTGCTTCGGACCGAACGCCGCGGCGCTCCTGTCGTCGGGAGTGCCTGGTGTCGTGCGAGCCGCTGACGTGCGGTAGTCGTAGTACGCGTGACCGGACGCAACGAGCTGGGCCGCCACGGCGCGGTAGCGTTCCAGCCGTTGCGACTGGAAGTACGGCGCATGCGGCCCGCCGACGTCGGGTCCCTCGTCCCACGTCAGTCCGAGCCAGCGCATGCCGTCGAGGATGCCCTGCACCATCGCAACGGAGGACCGCTCCATGTCGGTGTCCTCGATGCGCAGGACGAACGCGCCCCCGGTGCGCCTGGCCAGCAGCCAGTTGAACAGGGCGGTGCGCGCCCCGCCCACGTGCAGGTACCCGGTTGGCGACGGAGCGAAGCGGACGCGTAGCGGGACGGACGAGGGAACAGTCACTATGTCGAGATGTTACGGGAAGCCCGCGCGGACGAAGCTCGCGGCCCATTCGGTGCGAGCGACACGGCTTGCCCAGCCGAAGCCCGCCTGCCCTTCTAGCGAGCGAAGGCTGGCGGTGAGGGAGGGATTCGAACCCTCGGTACAGGTTTAAGCCCGTACAACGGTTTAGCAAACCGCCGCCTTAAGCCTCTCGGCCACCTCACCCTTGCGTGGACGTTCTCGGATCCGCGAGCACGATCCGGCCTGCGGCGTCGCCTCAGGGTCCTGCGCTGCGACATTATAGCGGCGGAACGGGTAAGGTGTCTCCGGGAGCCGCCCCGACGGCCGAGCTGGGGCGAATCCTCGGCCGACCCGAAGGTTCTCCAGGTGCCCGGACCACTCATGCAGGAGGGGATGACCCGTGATCCAGTTCGAACAAGTCCTGTGCCCGACCGATCTCAGTGACGCGTCCGCCCGAGCGCTGGCCCACGCGGCTGCGCTGGCTCGATGGTACGAGGCGAAGCTGACCGTGCAGCACGTGGCGCCCACCTTTGATTCCGTGCCCATGCGGTCGGGCAGCCTCAACGAGGCCGTCGCGATGGCCTTCCCCGTCTCGCAGGAGGACGTCACCGAAGAGATGCGCCGCATGGTGGAGCGGGTCGGCGCGACGACGCTCGACCCGACGCTCGTGGCGGAGCTCGGCGACCCTGCCCGGACCATCGTGGACACCGCCGTGTCGATTCCGGCGGACCTGCTGGTGATGGGCACACACGGCCGGAGCGGGTTCGAGCGCTTCGTGCTCGGCTCGGTGACCGAGAAGGTGCTCCGCAGGGCGCCCTGCCCCGTGCTCACGGTGCCGCCTCACACATCGGACACGCCGTCGGACGAGGTGTTGTTCAAGAACATCCTCTGCGCGATCGACTTCTCGCCCGCGTCCGCTCAGGCGCTCGGGTTCGCGCTGGACCTGGCCCGCCAGGCCAACGGCTCCGTGACACTCGTGCATTCGATCGAGTGGCTCGCCGAAGAGGAACCACGCACGTACGCCCATTTCAACGTGCCCGAGTTCAGGCGCCACCTCATCGCCGATGCCCGGGAGCAGCTGCACGCGCTGGTGGCCGGAGAATCGGGGACGTGGGCGGCGATCGAGGAAGTGGTCACGGTGGGTCGTGCGCACCGGGAGGTGCTCCGGCTGGCCGAGGAATCGCCAACGGACCTGATCGTGATGGGCGCACAGGGCCGCGGCGGTGTCGGTCTCGCGCTCTTCGGCTCGACGACGCACCAGGTGGTGCGCGGCGCGCCCTGCCCGGTGCTGACCGTACGCGGCGTGCGCGCGGCGGCCGCGGTGTGAGCCCACGTGCCCGGCGCGGCACCGTCAGCCGCGGTCCAGCGTCGGGGCGGCGAGTTCGTAGCGTTCCGTGATGGCACGAGCCACAAGGCGGAGGGCTTCCGGGTCTTCCGTCATGGCGTAGCGTCGTTCGTACCCCTGAAGCTCACAGGCCAGGGTGTGGTCGCCGAACACGTCGGCGATCCACCGCGACGGGTCGCCTCGCCGCAGGTATGCGGCGGCGGCGGCGGGCGCGAGCGCGACGAACACGTCCACGAACTCACGCAGCGTGCGCGCACGCGCGACCACCTTGTCGCCGGAGCCGAACACGAACGCGCGTCGATCCGACACCGGCACGTCCACGTATTTCGTCCGGTGGCGAACGTGCGGTGTCAGGCGCTCGCCGATCGTGAACGTCCGCAGCTCGCCGCTCGATTCCTCCGCTGTCGGCAGCGCCACCGCCTGATCGAGGCGCAGGTGCGGCAGCGTCTCCCACGCCGCGGAGATCCGGTGCCTGCAGGCGTCGCAGTGGTCGCGAAGCGCCGCGATCTCGTCGGCGCTGGACTCCCTCGTCACCAGGATGACGCCGGTCTGAGCGACGAACGATGGGGGCAGCCGCGACGGCCAGTAGGTCACGACTGTGTAGCCGTTGAATTCGAGATCCAGCAACCCGCGCTCGACGGCGTCGCGCAGGAAGTAGTGCGCCTCGTCGATGATGATGCGGTGCGGCGTGCCGGTGCGGCGGCGCATGACGTTCAACGCCGGCAGCACGGTGCGGACATAGTCGCACTTGTCCTCGTGCCGCAGGCGCGACAGATCGATGACGACACTGCGCTCGGGGTGCCGCAGCTCGTGCAGCAGCACGCGCAGCGCCGGCGGCTCGTCCTCGCCGCCCAGCACCGT
>JAEZCY010000283.1 GCA_023429845.1 Acidobacteriota bacterium | reverse complement strand
GTACACAGGAACGCGCCCGTGAGGTTCACGTCCACGACCGCCTGCCACTGGGCGATCGTGATGTCCTCGAGTGGCAGCGCTGGCGCGCTGACGCCTGCGTTGTTGAACAGGAGATCGAGGCGACCCGCTTCGTGCCGCAACTGATCGAACACGGCTTCCACCGCGGACGGTTCTGTCACGTCGGCCGGCAGGACCAGCGCGCGTCCCCGGGCGGTCGGCGCAGATGCCGCGGTGGCCTCGAGCGCGTCTCGGCGACGCCCCACGAGGCCCACTGTGTAGCCGGCGTCGAGCAGCCCGACGCTCACCGCGCGGCCGATGCCGCTGCCAGCCCCCGTCACGAGCGCAATCCGAACTGGTGCGGTCACGGCGCGAACGGTAGCATGACCGCGTGCGCAGCCGAATTGCCGTAGCGAGCGTCGCGAGGTGACCGTGGTCGTGACAGGGGGCGCCGGGTTCCTTGGAACGCGGCTGATCCAGCGGCTGCTCGCCTCCTCACCCCCAGCCGCCTCCATCGTCTGCGTGGACACGGTGCGCAGCCCGATCATGGACCCGCGCGTGCAGTCACGCGTCGGCGACGTCACGGATGCGGCGTTCGTGAACGACGTCATGCGCACCGGGCCACGCGCCGTGTGGCACCTCGCAGCGGTGCTGAGCGGGCAATCCGAGCAGGAGTTCGAGTTCGGCCTGGCCGTCAACCTGCAGGGCACACGCACGCTGCTCGACGCCTGCCGCGACCGGCCGCAGGCCCCTCGGTTCGTGTTCGCAAGCACGATCGCCGTGTTCGGCGGCCCACTCCCGGCGGTCGTGCCGGAGGACTTCGTCCTGCGTCCGCAGTCCACTTACGGCACAGCAAAAGCGATGGCCGAGTTGCTGGTGCTCGAGTACACACGCCGGGGCATCGCCGACGGTGTGGTGTGCCGGGTCCCGACCGTCGCCATTCGTCCCGGTGTACCCAACTCGGCGATGTCCAGCTTCGTCAGCGGCATCGTGCGTGAACCGCTCGCCGGCATGCCGAGCGTCTGCCCCGTGCCGCTCGACACGCCGCTCTGGGTCAGCTCACCGGATGTCACGACCCGCAATCTGGCGCACGCCGCCCGCGTCGAGAGCGCAGCCCTGGGCCCGGTTCGCACGGTGAACCTGCCGGGCATCACGGTGACGCCAGCCGACCTGCTCGCCAGCCTCGAACGTGCGGCAGGAGCCGCGGCGGTCAGCAGGGTCCGCCTCGAACCGGACGAGCGCATCAGCCGTGTCGTCGCGACCTGGCCGGGCGCATTCGACGTGACCCGTGCGCTCGATCTCGGGTTCGAGCGCGACCGCGATGCCGACGCCATCGTCACGGAGTACATGCGGCACGCACCGCAGCGTTGATCCCGCGCACTCGCAGCGGCAGGCGTCGCCGTTCCGCGCGTCGCCTACCGCCACCTGATCTCGTCTGGCGACAGCACCGGTCGTGCACCGCTCTCCGGTATCCCCTGCAACACATCGAGCGGCGTCAACGGGCCGAAGCGCAGCCGGGCGCGCTGCTCGATCGTCGTGAGAGGCACCTGGTAGGTCTCGTACGCGCCGAAGACCGCCTCGCGATGCGGCAGGAATCCGCGTTGCGACAGGACGTACCCTGACACGCTCAGCGCCTGCGTCTCGTCGTGCACGAACACGATGACCTTCCAGAACTCGATCGGCACCTGCACGTCTTCGAACACGGGGTCGTCGTCACGGAGCACAGGGCCGGTCATCACCGAGATCTTCTGATCGTCCTCGCGCGCGTTCTGCAGCGCGTAGTCTTCGAGACCGAGCCAGATCCCGGCATTGAACGGCTGCATCTGCGGCACCGCGTTGGACACGTGCATCGAGTCGGTGTTGCCCTCTTCAGCCTCTTCGCGCGTCGCGCCCCAGGCCGGATCCTCGCGGCGAGTCATGTGTCCACGGCTGAACCGCGGAGGATTCCCGTACACGCGCCCCGCAAGCTGATGCGACGCGTCAATTCGTGGGTCGAAGCGCCAGCCACGACGCTTCAAGTGCGCCACGCTCCGTGCGCCGTCGATGTTGGCCGCACTCACGTAGCACATGCGCCGACTTGCGCTCATCATCACGGAGAAGTGCCTGTAGGGCATCGCCGACCACGTGCGTCCGCCCCATTCGACGGCCAACACGTCATCGTGGCTCACGACCTCCGGCAAGGGTGCTGGCGGCAGGTCGGTGCCGAGGAAGTGGGCGCTGTACCCGTCACGCGCTTCATAACCCTGGGCCGACGGCGTCAGCGGCGGCGGCTCATGGCCGAACGCCGGCGGTGGCAGGGGCGGCACCGTGACCATTGGCGTGATCGCCGTGAGTGCGTCGAGCACATACGAGCCACGTACGGCGTAGTTGGTCTTTTCCAGCGCACCTGCGAAATGGACGCCGATCGCGCCTCCAGTCTCGAGGTCGATGACGGCCGATCCCGAACTGCCGCCGAGGGTCGTGGCGTCGTGCGTGAACGCCCAGGCGTCGCCGCGCGTCTCCCCCACCTTGCCTGGCGAGAACCGCTTCACGCCGTACACGCCGCCGAAGATGCGTCGCGCCACGGCCACGCTCGGGACGCCGTACGGGTCTTCTGCCGGATAGCCGACAACGGCGACGTCGCGACCCGCGGCGAGCGACACGTCAACGAACGGAAGAGGCGGCGGTAGCGCCACGCCCGACGCGGGCGACAGGTGCAGGATGGCGAGGTCTGGCGCGCTCGCGTCCGTCAGGTCGGCGAGGTAGAGGACCTTGTCGATCCCGATCTCGAACTCCTCCGGAACACCGGCCGGCACGAACTCCTCACGCAGATCCACGCACGCGCTCATCGAGTCGTGCCCGAACGTTCGGCGGAACACCAGGTGCGTCTGTTCCCGCGCGACGAACTCGGCGGCCACGTGCGCATTCGTCACGACGAGCCGCTCGGCCACGAGCCATGCCGTGCCCGCGTGGTGCAGCAGCGGGTGTCCCGAGAGTTCGACGCGACCGATGCCGGCCAGCCGTGACTCGTAGCGTGGACGCGTCGCCTCGATGCGGCGGCGCAGCTCGGGCGAGTCAGGCAACTGGATGCGGTTACGCTGGACGAGCATCGACGGGCGGCCGTGCGCCAGGATCACGGCCTCCACCGCGAAGCGGGCGTCCTGCTCGACGCCGAGGCGGCCGCGTGTCGTCCAGCCTGGTGGTCCCTCGACGAAGGCGCGAAGCGAGGCGGCGCCGATGCCGGCACGCACGGCCGACGCCGGCAGCACGTGGCGCTCAGCCATCGCCAGCAACTCGCGGGCAATTGGTTGGTCCGCCGCGAGCACCGCCTCGGCGCGCTCCCGCAGGGTCATGTCCCCATCAACGCCAGGCGGGAGTCGGCCGCACACGCGTTGCATCGGGTTCTCCGGCCTGGAATGAGCACGCGACGTTGGGTGAGAGACGCCCGTTCCACGTGCCTCTCACACCGATTGACATCCGCATGACGTTCGTGGCACCGTCGAGTCCTCGTTACAATCGGGAGGGCCGCATGCGACGCAGCGACGTGCTTGTGATGGCTGTTCTGCTGACGGTGGGTACGGCTTCGAACGCCGAAGCCTATATGGATCCGGGCTCGGGCGCCCTCATCTGGCAAACGCTGCTCGCGGCGGGCATCGGCGTCACCTTCTACTTCCGGCGCGTCCTGCGGTGGTTCAAGCGCGACAAGGGTGAATAGCACCGCGTTGCCGTCGGCGGTGCACGCTGCGACGCCCGCCCCCACACATACCTCGTTCCGCGATCCCGCGGGTGCGGTGATCGTCACGGGCGACCGCGTCTACCGGGTCGTCGGCGCCGCAGGCTGCGAGTCCTGGGACGCGTTCCGGTCCTCCGCAGCCTTCCGCGAGTTCGAGACCACGGGAAAGGTCGTCACTACGCATGTGTTGGAGGACGTCGCCGCGGACGCGCCTCGAACGCTGCCTGCCGTGGACAACGCCTACCGGGCGCTGGACGGACAGGCCCTGCTCGAGCACGGGCACATCGGCTTTCCCAACTACCCGTACGAGTGGGCGCCGGAGATGCTGCAGGCTGCCGGATTGCTGACGCTCGAGTTGAACGACCGGTTGCTCGACGAGGATCGCGGCCTCAAGGACGCGACGCCATACAACGTCATGTTCCGCGGGTCGGCACCGGTGTTCCTCGACGTGCTCTCGTGCGAACGTCGCGTGCCAGGCGACCCTATCTGGCTGTCGGAAGCGCAGTTCCTCCGCACGTTCGTCCTCCCGCTGCTGGCGCATCGGCATCTCGGCGTCGGACTGGCCCAGACGTTCCTCACCCACCGGGACGGCATCGAGCCCGAGGAGTTGTATCGCGTGCTGGGCTGGCGTCGATGCCTGCGGCCAGCCATGTTCGGGTGCGTGATGATGCCGGCGCTGCTGTCGGGTCAGGCCGCCAGCCGTTCGGGGCTCTATCAGCGGCAGGCCATGAACGACCAGGCGAAGGCGCGGTTCGTCGTGCAATCGGCGTACGGGCGCGCGCGACGCGCCCTGCGCCGTGCGGTGCCTGAGCGGCGCCACAGTCACTGGACCGCCTACATGCAGGGCAGCAACAACTACCTGCCGGAGCAGTTCGCCGGCAAAGAGCGGTTCGTCGACGCGGCGCTGGCCTCGCACGGCCCGCGAAGCGTCCTGGACATCGGCTGCAACACCGGACATTTCAGTGTGCTCGCCGCCCGTCGAGGCGCGTCCGTGGTGGCAATCGACTACGACGATGCGGCCGTCGGACACGTGTGGCGGCGCGCGCGCGGCGAAGCGCTGGACATCTTGCCTCTCGTCGTCGATCTCTCACGCCCGACCCCGGCCACGGGCTGGCGCAACGCCGAGGCGTCATCGTTCCTCGAACGCGCCGCTGGCCGCTTCGATCTCGTCCTGATGCTCGCGGTCGTCCATCACCTGCTCGTGACCGAGCGCGTGCCGCTCGATGACATCGTGCAGTTGGCGAGCGACCTGTCGCGCGACCTCGTGATCATGGAGTTCGTCGGCCCGGAAGACTCGATGTTCAAGGCGTTGGCGCGCGGACGGGATGCCCTCTTCCAGGGGCTCACGCGTGCCAGCTTCGAACACGCCTGCCAGCGCCGCTTCGAGATCCTGGGATCCGAGCACACCGACGGCAGTCATCGCTGGCTGTACCTGTTGCGGCGACGTGCAGCCTGACATGACGGCCGGCGCCATCGCTCCGCGGCGCGGTGGCAGCGCCGCGCGTGACTACCTGCGATGCCTGTCGCTGGCCAACCTGCACGTCGTCAACGTCTGGCTGGAGGTGAGCAACCGGGGGTTCGACTTCTTCCGCGCGTCACGACCGACGGCCACGATGATCGTCGCAGCTGTGACGCTGGTGCTCCTCCTGTCGCTGGTCTTCTGGGGCACGGTGCAGGCGTGGCGCCTGCTGCCGCCCCGCCTGTCGCGCCCTGCCGCCATCATCGGCATCACGGTCAGCGTGCTCATCCCGCTGGACATCCTTCACCGCAGCGTCCTGGCCGGCGCGATGGACCGCGCCATCGCCCTGTTCGGCAGGACGACGGTGCAGGGTGCGGTCGGCCTGGTTGCCGCCGGGCTGCTCGTCTGGCTCGCGGTACGCACACGTGCGGCGATACGGGTGTACGGCCTGGCCTTGTCGCTGGCCCTGCCGCTCGCCCCGATCCTGCTGGGGCAGGCCGTGTGGGTGCAGTGGCAGCGGCCTGCTGGTCCGCACTACGCGGGAACGCATGCCGTCGACACGCGTCAGCAGGCTCCTACGCGTATGGTCGTGATGATCTTCGACGAATGGGACCAGCGACTGGCCATCGAGGAGCGCCCCGACCGCATCGCGCTGCCGGCTCTCGACCGTATCGTCGGCCAGTCGTTTCACGCCTCACGGGTCGCCGGCGGTGGCTACCTGGGCGTCGGCAGTTCAATCAAGTCGATCCTCACAGGGCAGCGCCTCAAGACGGTCGAGCCACGAAGCCTCGGTGTACGCCTCGACGGCGAGCGGCGGGAGGTCGTTGACCCTGCGGCCGCGTGGATAGAGTCCCCGACCATCTTCTCCGAGCTGGCTGGCCGCGGCTGGAGCACGAGCATCGTCGGGTGGTACATCCCGTACTGCCGCCTTCTCGGGCAATACCTGCGTGCGTGCGCATGGCAACCGGGCGGCTCGGTCTACGGCCGGCGCGAGTTCCTGTTCGATCTCTCGTACGCGCAAAGCCTACGGACCCTGGCGATGCGACAGGCCGAGCGGCTGCCGCTGAGTCGGACGCTGGGCCTGGAGTCGTCCATCGACGAGCGTCGGCAGTTGCTGAGGGAGGAGCTGTCACGCATCCGGGCGGACGTCGCAGCCGCATCCGACTCCGCTGACTTCCTGTACGTGCATTGGCCCGTGCCGCACCCGTTCGGCGTGGATGACGGGTCGGCGGCGGCTCGCGAACGCCGGCCCAACTACCTGGACAACCTCGTGGTGGCCGACGGCTTGCTCAGCGAGTTCCAGGAGCGGCTCACACGCGAAGGTCGCTGGGACGCAGTCACGCTGGTGCTGACGGCCGACCACTCCTTGCGGAGCCGGTACTGGCGAGGGCTGGGCGCCTGGACCGACGAGGAACAGCGCGCGACGGGCGGGCGCCAGTCACCCTATGTCCCGTTCGTGGTCAAGTTCGCGGGCCATCACGCGCCGCTGGCGTACGACCATCCGTTCACGATTGCGCTGCTGTACGACGTCGTCCTCGCCATCGCGGACGGAACCGTCGCGAGTCCGGCAGATCTCGCCAAGTGGCTCGATGCGCACAGAGGCAAGCATCCGACCGAGGTCGGCCCCCGGCGCGGAGCAGCTGTCAACTCCGGCACGTAGACGAGGCGCCAGCCGGTTCACGGCTCGGATGTCTGTACTCCAGGGTCCTGGCAGCGGGTTCGTTCGGCCCTTGAGCGCCAGCCGGCTCGCATGGTTCCATAATGCCGGAGCCCCCGCGACGGAACGACCAGTACCGGATCACCTGTGGACGGGACGGACACGATGCCTTCGAGGACCGCTGCGAATAACTCCCACTGAGCCAGCGATCCTGCCGCGCCATCCCGCGGTGCTCGGTCCTCTCGTTCATCCCGGCGAGATGCTCCTGGAGGAGTTCATGCGTCTGCTCGGCCTGCAGCAGCGCGTCATGAGCCGACGAACTGGGCATCAGCCGCAACCGCGTCAACGAACTGGTCTTGGGCAAGCGTTCGGTGACGGCCGATACCGCGATTCGGCTCGCGCGCCTATTCAGAATGCCGGCGCGTTCTGGTTGCACCTGTAGGCGGACCACGATCTGCAGACGGCACTGAATGAAGCTGGGTGCTGTCGGACGAAGTACGAAGCAGCCCGGGTATGGGAGCCGACAGGGGGATAGCGGCAGGTCATCGCTTGGTCGCCGCGTGACACTGCTGCCCCGCTGGGCTTTTGCAGAGTGTCGACGTGATGATGGACTAGAGATCCGGTGGTCGCAATCCTGTAGTTCTGGCGATGCGGGACAGCATCCTCGGGCCGAGTTCCTCGTCGTCGTGGAAGGCGAAGATCACGTCTGGCCAATCCGGTCGCGATAGTGTGCGATGGGAGCCGCTTTGCCGCTTGATCGTCCAACCGATACGGTGCAACGCGCTGAGGACCCGGCGTGCCTTGGTAGCAGGCCAGATGCTCACGCGGCGCGAAACGAGACGTCGAGGAGTTCTGCCGGCGCCTCGGAATGTTCGAGGCGTTCCGCCAACACTCTGAGGGCCAGCGCCTGGACCCGCGCGAGCGCTTCGTTACGACTCGCCGCATAGCACAGCGTGCCAGGCAGGTCGGGGACCTCCGCGATCCAGCGGCCGTCGTCCTCGATTTCCAGTTCGATCGGGAAGCTCACGCTCATAGCGCGGAATGTAGCATGCCGAGGCACGCACGCGACCGAGGCCGCAAGGCGATGCGAACAGGAATGCGGCACCGCAGGAAAGCGGCTCCGTCAAGTGACTGGGCTGCAATGACTTGCGGGAGTTGGCGTCTCCAGTCTTTGCCAGCTGGAACCAACTCGAGCATTGGCTCCGGGCTGTCGACGGGTTGCGGCAGGCGGCGTGAGAACTGGCTGCACGGCCAGGTTGTCACGATACACGGGTATCGTGTATCGTGAACTGGTGATTCGGTCCTTCGCGGACGAGACCACGCGGGACCTGTTCGGCGGCGTCAACAGCAAGGCGGCGCGACGCATCCCGAACACTGCGTGGCGGGCGGCCCAGCGCAAGCTGAAGCAGCTCGATCTTG
>JAEZCY010000176.1 GCA_023429845.1 Acidobacteriota bacterium | reverse complement strand
CGCCCGACCGGTGCGCGCGCGCGGCTCTACCGCGAACTGGCCTGGGGCGATCTGGCCGCCATCTACATGCTGGACACGCGCCAGTATCGCGATGACCAGCCGTGTGGCGATGGCAACAAGGTCGACTGTGACGAGCGGCTCGATCCGTCCCGGACGATGCTGGGAACCGCACAGGAAGGGTGGCTGCGCGCCCGTGCCCACGCGTCGCGCGCCAGGTGGGACGTCCTGGGGCAGCAGGTGTTCTTCGGCGAGCTGTGGCGCCCGCTGCCGGACGGACGGCACGCCACCCCGGTTGACACCTGGAACGGGTACGTCGCGGCGCGCGAGCGCGTGACCGCGATGTTCAGCGATCGACCGCGCAACTTCGTGGTGCTCACCGGCGACGTCCACAGGCATTACGCCGATACGCTGCACAAGGGCAACCCGGAAGGGCCCGTCGTCGGGTGCGAGTTCGTCACCACCTCGGTCAGCAGCGGCGGAGACGGCACTGACGCCACGACATCGACGGGCCCGATCGTGGAGCGCAACCCCAACATCACCTACTCCGCCGATCGTCGCGGCTACATCGTCGCGGCCGTCACCCCGCAGACGTGGACCACGCACTTCCGCGTCGTGCCCTGGGTGACCCGCCCGGGCGCACCCGTGGAAACGAGGCGCTCGTTCGTCGTGGAGGCGGGTACACCGGGCATGTCTCCCGTCGCGTGATCCATCTCAGCCTACAGTTCAGGCCTGGCCCGGCCGACAAGTTCCTCAGAACTCGTCCGTACCATGACGCCGGCCCTCCCTCTTCGCAAGGGCGTCCTGGTCGGCACCGGCCTTCCTGCGGCTGGCGTCGACCTCGGCAGCCCACCTGACGCTGGCAGCCCGATGGCTGCCGACGTGGTGGACATGTTCACCCACGCCGTGGCGCATGACCTCCGCGCGCCGCTCCGCGCCATAGACGCGTACGCGCAGGCACTCGCCGACGATTACGCGCATCGGCTGCCAATCGAGGCGCAGCACATGCTCGGCCGGCTGCGGACCGCATCGGAGACACTCGAACAGCGTGTTGCGGGCCTGCTGCGGCTGTCCCACGTCAGCCAGCACCCGCTCCGCTGTTCGCCATGCGATCTCGCGCCGGCGCTGACTCGCGTGCTCGCCGACCTTCGTCGGCAGGACCCCGAGCGCGTCGTCGTCGTGACCGTTCCTTCCGCAGTTCCCGTGGATGGCGACGCCGCGCTGCTCGGCATCGTGGTCGAGAACCTCCTGAGCAACGCCTGGAAGTTCACGCGCGGCCGCGCCGACGCGCGCATCGACGTGGCCCTGTCGCGGTGCGACCACACCGACGTGCTCTCCGTGCGCGACAACGGTGTGGGCCTGGACATGACCCAGGCCCACAGGCTCGGCCTGCCGTTCCAGAGACTCCATCCCGCCGCGTCCCACGATGGGACCGGCATCGGGCTCGCCACCTCCCGGCGCATCATCGAGCGCCACGGCGGGACATTGTGGGCCGACGGCGCCCCGGACGCCGGCGCCACGTTCCACGTTGCATTGCCATCCGTGCGTACGCGCTGACACGTCCATGGACTCGTCACACTCGCTCCTGCGCAGGACCGCCGGTCGGATGGTCCACCTCCAGCCCCGGACGTTGCCGGCCGTCGCGCCGTTGCAGCAGGGCCGACTGGTCACCGAGGCGATCCTCGCGCCGACGCCGCGCGTGCTGCCCCGACCCATCCGTCTGCTGCTCGTCGAGGATTCGCATGACGACGCCTGGCTGGTGCAGCGGCATCTCGAGCGCGGAGGCTACTCGCCGGACATCATGCGCGTGCAGGACCGCGAGGGGCTTCGCGGTGCGCTGGCAGGCGGCCGGTGGGACGTCGTGGTCGTTGACTACAGCCTGCCGACGTTCACGGGGCTCGACGCGGTGCGCGAAGTGCGACGACACTGCGCCAACCTGCCCTGCCTGCTGATCTCGGGCACCGTCGGCGAAGAGATGGCCGTCGCGGCGATGCGCCTCGGCGCCAATGACTATGTGATGAAGGGCAATCTCACGCGGCTCGTGCCCGCCATCGAGCGCGAACTGCGAGAGTCGGAGAGTCGCGTGGAGCGTCGGCGCGCCGAGCGCGCGCTCGCGGCCAGCGAGGAGCGCACGAGACTCATCATCGAGCATGCCCTCGACGCGGTCGTCTCGTTCAGCGCGGCCGGGCAGATCACCGAGTGGAACCTGCGCGCCGAGGAACTGTTCGGACGGTCACGCGTGGAGGCGATCGGCCGGCCCTTCCACGAGGTGGTGCTCGCGCCATCGCGGCGGGCCGCATTCCTGGAGGCGCTCGGCGACGGCTTTCCTCCAGGCTCGCCGTTTGGTCTGAAGCGTCGCGCCGAGGTGAGCGGTGAGCACCGGGACGGTCGTGAACTCGCGTTGGAGCTGTCGCTCGTGCCCGTGCCCTCGTCGGCGGAACTCTCGTACAGCGCGTTCCTCCGTGACCTGTCGGAGCGCCGCGCGGGCGAGGCCAAGCGCGCGAGCCTCGAGGCGCAGTTGCGCCAGTCGCAGAAGATGGACGCCATCGGCAAGCTCGCGGGCGGCGTGGCGCATGACTTCAACAACCTGCTGACCGTCATCCAGGGACAGTCGG
The DNA here is from genome assembly GCA_023429845.1 of Acidobacteriota bacterium. Taxonomy (GTDB): domain Bacteria; phylum Acidobacteriota; class Vicinamibacteria; order Vicinamibacterales; family Vicinamibacteraceae; genus Luteitalea. The sequence goes on along the minus strand of JAEZCY010000176.1, from coordinate 5,721 downwards.
CCCTGCTCGAAGACGGGCTGCTCGAGCCTGCGGCGATCCTGCCGGCGGCACGCGCCATCGGGGAAGCCGCAGACAAGGCCGCCGAGCTCACCCGACAGTTGCTGGCTTTCAGCCGGCGACAGGTCGTGCAGCTCACGCCGACCGACCTGAACGAGTTGGTGGCCGACATGGGCAAGCTGCTGCGTCGCCTGATCGGCGCCGACATCGAACTGCACACGGTGCTCGCACCGGGCCGGGTGCAGATCAGCGCCGACGTCGGCATGGTGGAGCAGGTCCTGATGAACCTCGCGGTCAACGCCCGCGACGCCATGCCCGGCGGCGGTTCGCTCGTGGTGTCCACGGCCATCGTGTACGCCCGTCCGCCACGATCGGCGACGAATGCCGCCGGGGCCGGCCAGTACGCGCGGCTGACGGTGCGGGACGCCGGCACCGGTATCGCCGCGGAGCACCTGCCGCACATCTTCGAGCCGTTCTTCACGACCAAGGACAAGGCCCGGGCGACCGGGCTCGGCCTCGCCACGGTGTTCGGCATCGTCGAACAGCATCGCGGATGGATCGAGGTCCACACGCGGCTGGGGACGGGCACCGTCTTCGACGTGTACGTGCCCCGGTGCGCGGAGGCCATGCCGACGGCCGCCGCGCCGGTGGTTCAGCCCATGGCCATGCCCCGCGGCCACGAGTGCATCCTCCTGGTCGAAGACGAACTGCCGGTGCGCGAGATGGTGCGTGACGTGCTGGTGCGTCAGGGCTACCGCGTGTACGAAGCGGGGGCCGGTCGCGAGGCGCTCGACCTGTGGAGCCGGGTCGGCAGCGACGTCGATCTGGTGCTCACCGACATCGTGATGCCGGACGGGATGATGGGCACCGACCTGGTGGCGCACCTGCTGGCAGACCGCGCCGACCTGCCGGTCATCTACACGAGTGGCTACAGCCAGGAGTCGGACCGCGTCCACGCCGATCTGGTTGATGGCGTGAACTTCCTCCAGAAGCCGTACCGGCCCCTGACGCTCGTGCGGCTGCTGCGCGCACGGCTCGACGAGGCGCGGGCGACTGCTGTACGTCGAACGTCAGCGGCGATTCCGCAGGCGTAGGCGCCGGAGATCGTCCGGCGCGCCATGCCGCTCGTCACGCGCCGACGCCGACCGGGCAACTCACGTTGGTGCTGCCAAGCCCGCAGTAGCCGTTCGGGTGCGTGTGCAGGTATTGCTGGTGGTAGGCCTCGGCGAAGTAGAAGGTCGGGGCAGGCACCACCTCGGTCGTGATCGCCCCGAAACCGGCGCGCGACAGTGCGTCCTGATAGGCGGCACGCGACGCTTCCGCGGCGGCGCGCTGTTGGTCGTCGTACCAGCCGAGCATCGACCGGTACTGCGTGCCGACATCGTTGCCCTGCCGCATCCCCTGCGTCGGGTCGTGATTCTCCCAGAACGTCCGGAGCAGCAAGTCGTAAGCGATGAGCGACGGGTCGAACACGACGCGCACCACTTCCGTGTGCCCGGTCATGCCGCTGCACACCTCTTCGTAGGTCGGGTGCGGCGTGTGGCCGCCGGCATACCCTGCCGCCGTGGACAGCACGCCGGGCAGCTGCCAGAACTTCCGTTCCGCCCCCCAGAAGCAGCCCATGCCGAAGAGTGCGTAGGCGCCGTTCTCCGGGAACGGTCCTGCCAGCGGAGCGGGGAGCACGTGATGGCGCGCGGGGACGGGCATCGACGTGTCACGGCCGGGCAGCGCTTCGGCCGGCGAGGGAATGCGAAGCGAACTGGAGTCTTTCCACCACATGGCTCCATGAGAACAGAAAAACCGGGCAGGGACCACCGCCCGGCACCGGCCAGCCTTCGTCGAGCTTTGACCGGCGAGCGGTCGCGCGGCGGCGCCCCGCCCTGCGCATCACAGGGGCAGGCTCCCCAGGCCTCGCCGTGCCCGGCCGGCGAAGGCCGCGTGACCAGGGGGCCGAACGACGATGTCTACAGCCGGATGAAGGGGTAGGCGTCCGTGTTGCGCCAGACCCAGAAGGCGAGCGTGATCACGAGCATGGCCCAGGCGACGCCGCTGCGCGCGTGGCGCGCGCGTGCGTGCTCCGGCAGTCGGCTCAGCACCGTGAACACGAGTGCGGCAGGCGCCGCGACGAAGCTCCAGGGATTGAGGGCGAACGCGCGGCCCCAGTCACCGTGCAGCGCGGCGTGGGTGGCACGGGTCAGGCCGCACCCCGGGCACGCGAGGCCCAGCAGCGTGCGATACGGGCACGGCGGCGTGACGATGTAGCGCGCCGGGTCGATGGTGTAGAGCGTGCCCGCGGCAAGCGCGAGAAGGACGACGGCAACCGCCATCGTCCTTCCGGTGACCTGACGAGCCATGTCGCGATGCTACATGCCGCCGGTCAGTGCACCCAGAGTGGCCATGCCCCCGAACAGCACCACCCACAGCAGCGCGAGACCAAGCAGGATCGTGCCGATGATGCCCAGGATCTTGGCCACCTGCGCCACGCCGCGGTTCGTTTCCGCGATGCGGCCGATCTCGATGGCTTTCAGTTCTTCGTTGGCGAGGTACCACGCCACCGGTGCGAGCAGGCCGCAGCAGATGATGCCGAGCACCCCGAAGACCAGCGCCATGGTGGCCTTGCTGTTCTCCTGAGCGATGGATCCTGGTATCGCGGGCGGGATGGGCGTGGACATGCGCGCACGACTCCTGAAGGCGAAGGCCCCGTTCGGCGGGGACGTGTGACGGAACGCGTGCAGTCTCGCACAACTCGTCCATGCGGCGAAATGACATGCGCCTGCCGTGATGTGTGAGACATTATTTTTCGACGCGAGGCGTGCCGTGCCGTGGACTCGTACGATCGGGCCATCAGGTGCGAGGAGGTGAGATGGAAGGGATTCTTCCGGCGTGGGGCCGCATCCTGCAGGGATATCGACCGAGCCTCTCGATCGAGATCACCCGCGAGTGTCCGTTGCGGTGCCCGGGCTGCTATGCGTACGGCGACGACCATCTGGGCGGCGACCTCACGTTGCGGCAGATGGCCGATCTCAAGGGCGACGCGCTGATCGAGGGCGTTCTCGAGGCGGTCCGCGTCCACAGGCCGATTCACCTGTCGATCATCGGCGGCGAGCCGCTCGTCCGATTCCGCGAGCTCGATCAACTGCTGCCGCAGTTGTCGGCCATGGGCCTGTACGTCCAGGTCGTGACGAGCGCAGTGCGGCCCGTGCCCGAGGCATGGGCGGCGATCCCCCGGCTCCAGATCGTCGTGTCGATCGACGGGCTTCCCGCCGAGCACAACGTCCGTCGCGCACCGGCTACCTATGACCGCATCCTGAAGCACATCGCCGGTCACCAGATCACGGTGCACTGCACGATCACCAGGCAGATCGTGCAGCGAGAGGGCTATCTGGAGGAGTTCCTGCGGTTCTGGTCAGACAATCCCGATACGCGGCAGGTGTGGTTCAGTCTCTACACACCGCAGATCGGCGAGGAGTCAGCGGAGCGCCTGCGGCCCGAGGACCGGAGGCGCGTGGTGGACACCATCCTCGAACTGCGAACGCGATATCCCAAACTGAAGATGCCCAAGGGGATGGTCGAGGTCTATCTGAAGCCGCCCTCGTCGCCCGCCGACTGCACCTTCGCCAAGACCACGCTGTGCGTGTCGTCGGACCTGAAGCGGCGCATCACGCCCTGCCAGTTCGGCGGCAATCCTGATTGCGAGCAGTGTGGCTGCATCGCCTCGGCCGGGCTCGACGCGATTGCCCGACACCATCTGCCGGGCGGCGTGCGCGTCGGGGCGATCTTCGACGCATCGTTCGGCATCGGCCGTGCGGTGGCCCGGCTTGCCGGTCGAGGCGAACCGCCGACGACCAAGGACGTGGGCGCGGCCGGGCACCCGGCCACGCCCCCCATGGACGCCTAGCGGACGGTCAGCTGGTTGCTGACGGTTGCACCGGGCGCAGCGGCCTGCGCCGTCTTCTCGGCGGTCGCCTTGTCGGCCGCTGACCTCACGGTTCCGGTGAGGGTCACGGTCCTGCCGTCGTGCGAGGATGCGACGTCGATGCCGGAGGCGTCGAGTCCTGACGCCGCCGCCAACGATGTCTTGACGGCCGCGAGGGTGGTGGCGCTCGAGACGGCCGCCGCTGCCGACTTCGTGGCGGTTGCAGCCGCGACAGCCGCGTTGGCGCCGGCAGCCATCATCGTCGCCGCCGCTTCCGCGCCCTTTTCCTGTGCGGCGTTGCCCATCTGACCGGCCGCCTTGGTCATCTCCGCGGCAGCCGTCTGCATCTGCGCCGTCACATCCTTGGTCGCCGCCTCGACCTGACGGCTGGCTTCCGCGGTTGCGGCCTCTACCTGCCTGGCCGCCGCCTCGGCCGCCGCGCGGGCTTCCTCGGCGCGCCGCTCCGCCTCGGATGGCCCGCAACCCGCCGCGAGGCTCGCCAGCAACACACCCGCGGCCACAGTCATCGCCTTTCGCATCGTCATCTCCTGTGATGGAACTGGGGCGCCGGCCGAGCCGCCGCACCCAGTGGAGAGAAACGATACACGCGGGACGACCGCACTGCTCAGACGACAGTCCGACCGGTCGCCAGCCTGACCACGATCAGGATGAGCGCGACAACGAGCAGGATGTGAAGGAACCCGCCAAGGGTGTAGGAACTCACCATTCCAAGCAACCAGAGCAGGACCAGGATGATCACGAGTGTCTGCAGCATGTCGGCCTCCGACCGCGGCCCGGCGCACCATGCGCTCGCGACTACGGCTTCACTCCCTGTAGAGCAGGCTGCGTGCCAGCGCGGCCTTTGACGTAAAGGCGGAGCGTCATCGCGCGAACTCGATACAGACAACTGAGCAAACTGCGGCACCGACGCTTGGAATGGACTGGTCCGGGGCGCTGGCGCAGGCGTGCCCCTTGGTCGGGGCACGTCCGCGCGTGAGTCGGGATGTATACATCGGATTCACTGCCTGTCGTTGGTCGATGCAGCAATGCCGACGAGGTCGATACCTACCGTGCCCGGGTCGCGGCCCCGCTGGCGATGGCCTTGTCGAACAGCGACGTCGCCTTCGCATCGGCGGCGCCGAGTTCCTGCTGCAGGCGCCGACCGCTCTGCGTCAGGTGCGCGCCTTCCTGGCGCAGCTTCTCGCCCAGGGCCTGCATCTGCTCGGCGAGGGCCCGCTGCTGGTCGCCGACGGCGTGCATCTGCGCTTCGAGTTCGACGGTCTTTGCTTCGAGTTCCTTCACGAGTCGAGGGTCCTCGGGGGCCGGATCACGCCGTGTGCGCATCCGCTCGGCGTTGGCGGCCAGCCGGGTGGCTGTCACCTGCACTATCGCCGCCGCAAGCTCTGCCTGTTTGGCTCCAAGCTCACCCTGCCGTGCGCCGAGTGCTCCCTGCTGCCGGCCGACCTCGCCCTGTCTGCTGCCTCTCGCCCCCATGTCCCGACCAAGTGCGTGCACCGGCTCGAACGCCTCGCGCACGGCGGCGATCGTGGCGGGATCGCGCGTGACATACGGCGTGCCCCGGTGGCGGAACCACAGCAGCGTCTCGTCGGGCGACGTTCTGTTGCGCTCCGCCGCAGCGCGATCGCCCGAGGAGCCGACCGTCTTGATCTTGCTGCCCGGCTCGAGCAGGACCCACGGTGACTGGATGTGTGGATGCCGGTCGTCGTGGTCTTCGTGTGCGACCTCAAGCAGCGGGGGCGCCGGCGGAGAGGGTGGCGCAGGAGGAACTGGCGGCGCCGGTGGTGCGG
>JAEZCY010000075.1 GCA_023429845.1 Acidobacteriota bacterium | reverse complement strand
AGATCAGCGCCCAGTAGTAGCCGGCGTACGGCCCGGTCATGCGGTTGAGGATCATGTAGGACTCGAACTGGTTGGCGCTGTACCAGCCGAAGAACGCCTCCATGCAGTAGCCGTAGAAGACGATGAGTCCGGTGGCCAGGGTCACCTTGGCCATGTTGTCGATGTGGCGCTCGGTGATGAAGTCGTGCAGGCCGTAGATGGCGCGCATCGGAATCAGCAGCGTGAGCACCATCGCGAAGCCGGCATAGATGGCGCCCGCGACGAAGTAGGGCGGGAAGATCGTGGCGTGCCAGCCCGGAATGACCGACACCGCGAAGTCGAAGCTCACCACGGTGTGCACCGAGAGCACCAGCGGCGTGCTGAGGCCGGCGAGCATCAGCGAGGCCGTCTCGTAGCGCTGCCAGTGGAGCGCCGACCCGCGCCAGCCGAGCGCGAAGAGGCCGTACAGCGTCTGGCCCACCCGCGACTTGGCGCGGTCGCGCATGGTCGCCAGGTCGGGGATGAGCCCGATGTACCAGAACACGATCGAGACCGTCGCGTAGGTGGACACGGCGAACACGTCCCAGATCAGCGGGCTGCGGAAGTTGGGCCACAGCGCCATCGTGTTCGGGTACGGGAACAGCCAGTACGCGGCGAGCCAGGGGCGGCCGGTGTGGAAGATCGGGAAGATGGCGGCGCAGGCGACCGCGAACACCGTCATGGCCTCGGCCGCGCGGTTGATCGACGTGCGCCAGTGCTGCCGGAACAGCATGAGGATCGCCGAGATCAGCGTGCCGGCGTGGCCGATGCCGATCCACCAGACGAAGTTGATGATCGCAAAGCCCCAGCCGACCGGGTTGTTGACGCCCCAGATGCCGGTCCCGCGGAACACCAGGTAGGTGATCGCCACCAGCAGCAGCTGGAGCAGGCTGAACCCGATCAGGAATCCGATGAACCAGCTGAAGGGCGTCCGCCCCGTGATGATCCCGGAGATCTTGTCGGAGATCGACCCGAAGTTGTGCCCTGGCGCCAGGTAGCGCGCACCCGGTACTGCTTCCTTCGCGTGGTCTTGCACGGTTGCCTCGCGTCCTGTCCTGTATGCCTCGTCGGCCGCCGCGCCCGCAGGCTGGTCGGCCAGCGTATGCCTAGTGCACGCCGGTCTTGGAGTCGCCGGTCGCGCTCTTTCCATGCTCGTCGGCGCCGGCACCGGTCACCTCGTGCGCGTCGCCGCCGGTCGTCGCCGGCGCATCGGCCGGCGCATGAGCCGGCGATGGCGCGTGCGCCGCCTCGGGCGACAGCACGGGGTTCGGATTGCTCACCGCGGCGAGATACGTCGTCCGCGGGCGCGTGTTGAGATCCTCGAGCAGGCCGTAGTTGCGCGGTTCGTTGCGCAGCTTCGCGACGCGGCTCGTCGGGTCGTTCAGGTCGCCGAAGTGGATCGCCTGCGTCGGGCAGGCCGTCTGGCATGCCGTGCGCACCTCGCCGTCACGGATGCGGCGATCCTCGAGCTTGGCCTGCTGTCGCCCGGCGTTGATGCGCTGCACGCAGTACGTGCACTTCTCCATCACGCCGCGGCTGCGCACCGTGACGTCCGGGTTGCGCACCATCTTCAGCGTGGGCGTGTCCCAGTCGGCATAGAGCAGGAAGTTGAACCGCCGCACCTTGTAAGGGCAGTTGTTGGCGCAGTAGCGCGTGCCCACGCAGCGGTTGTAGACCATGTCGTTCAGCCCCTCCTGGTTGTGCACCGTCGCGGCGACGGGGCACACCACCTCGCACGGTGCGTTCTCGCACTGCATGCAGGTGATGGGCTGATCGTGGACCGTGGGGCTGTCGATATCGCCTTCGTAATAGCGGTCCACGCGGATCCAGTGCATCTCGCGTCCGACGGCGACCTGGCTCTTGCCCACGACGGGGATGTTGTTCTCCGACACGCACGCGACCACGCAGGCATTGCAGCCGTCGCAGGCGTTCAGGTCGATGATCATCCCCCACTTGTAGCCGTCGTACTGCCACTCGTTGCCGTGCAGCGTGTCCTCGTACTTCGGCACGTGGGTCATGTGCTGCGCGAACGTCGGGTCGGCCTTGTAGAACGGCAGCGCCGCCGTGCGGACGATGGCGCGCTGCTCCATGTTGAAGTGGAGCTGCGTGCTGGCGATCGTGTAGGTGTCGCCGGTGGCTGCCACCTGCGCCCCGGTCACGAACCAGGGCGACGTCGAGCGGCGCACCAGGTTGGCGTTGTAGCCGAGGCCGGAGCCCACGCGACCCGCGCGCGGCCGACCGTAGCCGAGTTGCAGGTTGACCGAGTTGTCCGGATGCCCGGCCTGCACCCACACCGGACCGCTCACCGATCGGCCATTGATGGTGACCGTGACGATCGACGCCTCGGCGCGCGTCAGGTTCTGCGTCGGCAGCGCCAGCCGCTCGGCGGTGCGCGGGCTCACCACGATGACGTTGTCCCACGTCACCTTGTTGAGCGGTTTCGGCAGTTCCTGCAGCCAGGCGTTGTTGGCGAAGCGGCCGTCGTGCACGCTCGGATCGGGGCTGAACGTCACCTCGATCGCGTCGGCAGCCGGCGCGGCGGGGGCCGGCGGAATCGCGGACGGGCCGGCAAGCGCCACCGACGCCGCGGCGGTGCCGTGGACGAACCCGTCATGCACGGCACGACGCCAGAACTTCTCGAAGTCGGCAAACGGTGTGTCGTCGGGCGCGGTCAGCGTCCCGCCACCGAACTGACCTTCCCAGTAGGCGCGCACCGTCTCGAGTGCTGTTGCGGCCGGGTTGTCACCGAAGGCTGCCAGCACTTCGTGCGCGCTACGCGCGGTCTCGTAGAGCGGGTTGATCAGCGGCTGCGTGATCGTGACGGTGCCGTCCAGGCTCCGCAGGTCGCCCCACGACTCCAGGTAGTGCGTCAGGGGCACGTGCCACTGGCAGCGCACGGCCGTCTCGTCGACGTGCAGCCCCGCGTGGACGCGAACGCCAACCTTTCTGAGCTGATCGGCAAAGCCGAGATCCACCGGCGCGTCGTACACCGGGTTCACGTCGAGCATCACGAGCAGGTCCACCTTGCCCGCCGTCATGTCGCCGACGAGTTCCTGCAGCGTCCCCATGCGGCCTTCCACGCGGGCGACCTGCGACGGCACGTAGTCGACGGTGCTGCCGATGGCACCGAGCGCCTGGTTCATCGCAGCGGCCAGCACCTGCACGGCAGCCGTCTGGTGGTCGCCGGCAACCACGAGCGCCCGCGCCCCGGCAGCCCGCAGGTCGGCGGCGACGGCGTCGATCCACGGCTGCTGGACGTTGGGCGGCAGGGTGCCCGCCGC
>JAEZCY010000074.1 GCA_023429845.1 Acidobacteriota bacterium | reverse complement strand
AGCCCGAGACGTCGCCCGCCATGGCAATCACGCGACGCAGGACGCCCGGCGCGATCGCTGCGCCCCAGGCCCCGCAGCGAACGCCCATCGGCGATCCGACGAGGGCGCGCAAGGCGCGGTTGAAACGCAGCTTGCCGGCGAAGGCCACCTGCCGCGCACAGCCGAGGCGGTCCACGATCGTCTCGTCGCCGCCAGACCAGTGGTCCAGCAGCACCCGCGCCGCCAGTTGCCCCCCGCGCAGTGCGAGATGCAGACCGTCACCCGTCATGGGATCCACGAAACCGGCCGCATCGCCGGCTAGCAGAAGGCCGGGCACGCCCGTGGCCCGCGCGTCCACGGCAAGGGGGCCGAGCGTGACGACGGGCGCAATCTGCCGGGCGCGTCCGACGCGATCGCGCAACAAGGGATCCTGGCGGATGACCTGCCACAGGCGGGTCTCGGGGTCGTGCATCTGATCGCGACTGGCGCTCACGACGCACAGGTTCGCGCTTCCCGCTTCCGCCGGCGCAACGCCGATGTAGTGGCCCGCGCGCACGTGCATCTCGCCGTGCCGTCCGAGCCCCTCGACGCCGTCGGCATAGGTGCCGATCGCCCACCGGCGTGGCCGCGGCGGATGCGAGACGAGCCCGAGCGCCAACGCGAGGGGCGACCGCCGCCCATCGGCGGCGACCGTCCAGCGTGCACGCACGTCGTGCTCCGCTCCACCGCGCGTACGCACGCGGACTCCCGCCACGCGACTCTGTGCATCCAGCACTGGCCGCACGACCCTGACGCCAGCGTCGAAGTCGGCGCCGGCCGACGTGGCGGCCGCGAGCAGCTCCGCATCCAGCAGGCGGCGCGCCCACGCACGGCCCGTCAAGCCCTCGCCATAGGTGCCGTGGATGCACACGCCGGATGCGCCTGTGACGAGCATTCCGTCCAGTGGCAGGCCCCGCGTCTCTATTGCCTGCCCGAGCCCGGCGCCGCGCAGCACGGCCAGACCGCCTGGGTTCAGGGTGTCGCCGCACAGCTTGTGCCTCGGGAAAGACGCGCGGTCGAGCAGCAGCACGCGCACGCCGGCGCGCGCCAGCGTGATCGCGGCCATGCTCCCTGCAGGTCCGGCGCCGGAGATCACCACGTCAATCATGGGCCTTGGTCATTCGGCCTTCGGCCTTCGCACGTTCCCATTCGTAGACGCTTATGGAGGACCGACCCCCGCGACGCGAGTGCGCGGGTTACGCTGAGGTTCCGGAAAGAGCCCGCGGCGCAGAGCCGCCAAGCGATGGGAGGTCGGTCATGGGCGAGTCTACGACGTTCATCGGGTTGGATGTGCATCAGGGGTCGGTGATGGCCGCGGTGTGGCGGGCGGCGGCGGCGGCGCCGGCGGTGGGGCCCGCGCCGGTGGAGGTGCCGAAGCTGGTGCGCTGGGTGCAGCGGACGGCGGGGGGCGGGCGCGTACACGTGGCGTACGAAGCGGGCCCGTGTGGGTATCCGTTGGTGCGGGCGCTGCGGGCGGCCGGGATTCCGTGCACGGTGGTGGCGCCGTCGTTGATCCCGCAGCCGGCGGGCGGCCGGCGCCAACGGATCAAGACCGATCGGCGTGACGCGCTGCAGTTGGTGCGGTGTCTGCGCGACGGGTCGTTGACGGCGGTGACGGTGCCGGAGGCGGCCGACGAGGCGCTGCGCGAGCTGACGCGGGCGCGGCAGCAGTTGCAGCGCGATGTGGTGCGGGCCCGGCATCGGGTGAGCAAGTTGCTGCTGCGGCATGGGCAGCGCTGGACGCAGACCAAGCCCTGGACGCGGGCCTATCGGGTCTGGGTGCGCGATCTCGTGTGGGCGGAGCCCGGCGTGGCGGTGGTGTGCCGGACGTATCTGGATGCCCTCGCGAGTGCCGAGACGCGGCTCAAGACGCTCGACGCGCAGCTGGCGACCTGGCCGGTGCCGCCCGCGCTGGCCGCGCCGGTGGCCACGCTGCAGTGCTTCCGCGGCATCGACCGCCTGACGGCGCTGTCCCTGGCGGCTGAGATCGGCGATGGCCGCCGCTTTCCGACGGCGCGTGGGCTGATGCACTACGCCGGGTTGACGTGCTGGGAGTGGTCCAGTGGCGCGCGGCGCCGCCAAGGCGGCATCAGCAAGATGGGCAATGCGCATCTGCGCCGGGTGCTGGTGGAAGCCGCCTGGCACTACCGGTACAAGCCGGCCCTGGGCCCGCGCTTGCGCGGGCGGCAACAGGGGCAACCGGAGGCCGCGGTGCACCTGGGGTGGCGCGCGCAAGAGCGGTTACATCACAAAGCGCAGACGTTGCAGCGGCGGGGCAAGCGCCCGACCGTAGCGACGACCGCGGTCGCGCGCGAGTTAGCCGGTTTCGTGTGGGCGGCGTGGCGCATCGACCCGCCGACGGCGGCCTGACGACCGTGACGTGAGCGAGGTGAGGTGAATGGGGTGAGGTGAGCGCGCGCGTCGAGGCGTGAACGACGGGCACCCTCGATGCGGCTATGCGATCACCGGCGTTGTCCGGGAACTCGCGTACGTAGAGCGAGGCCGCCCGCGATCGGATCCGCGCCCTGCGGTACCCAACCCGCGCATATGAGCGTGATCACTCGCGACCTGGCCGCCCTCGACGCGCGCGCTGATCTCACCGGACGGCTGCACGAGGGCCCGCAGCCGTCCTTGACCAGTGGGTCCTCCATATGAGCCGTCGCGGCTCCCGCGACGGGCAGCCCGCGAGGGCCCGCACGCAGCGCTTGACACGGACACACCGAGACATGGACAATTCACATATGAATGATTTTGGTCCCTGCGGCGCCCACCCCTGCCACGTATCGATGGCGCTCGTGGAAGCCGCCCGGACGCTCGAGGCGCGGCTCGAGCAGGCCCTCGCGCCGCACCAGCTGTCGCTCGCGAAGTTCGGCGTCCTCCGGTGCCTCGTGAACGAGCCGAAGCCGCTCCCACTGAGTGCGATCGCCCAGCGGCAGAAATGCGTGCGCTCCAACATGACGCAGCTGGCCGACCGGCTCGAAGCCGACGGTTTCGTGCGCCGCGTGGACGACCCCAACGACCGACGCGCGGTGCTCGCCGAGCCCACCGCGGCGGGTCGGAACGCCCACGACGCAGGCGTCCAGGCCCTCGCTGCAGAAGAAGAGCGATTCCTGGAGGGCCTTTCCCCGGAGGAACGCCACCTCATGACCGACCTGGTGCGACGCTTCGTCACCGTCGATCCGGCACCGGACGGCTGATTTTTTTTGCCCTTGTAGTTCACTGCTGCACAGTTCTCGATCGCACGATTGACACGAAAACGACATCTCCCGAGGTTCGCCATGAGCACCCACCCGCAGTTGTTCACGCCGTCCACCGTCGGCCGTCTCGCCCTTCCGCAACGCTTCGTCATGGCGCCGATGACGCGTAACCGAGCGCTCCCCTCCCTCGCGCCCGGCAGGCAGGCGCCCCTCTACTACGCACAGCGTGCCTCGGCCGGCCTCGTGATCACCGAGGCGACCCAGATCTCCGACTCGGCGGCCGGTTACGTGTTCACGCCGGGCATCTACAACGACGAGCAGATCGCCGGCTGGCGTGCCGTGGCCGACGCGGTGCACGCCGCGGGCGGTCGCATCGTGATGCAGTTGTGGCACACCGGCCGGATCTCACACCCCGTGATGCAGCCCGACGGCGCCGCACCGGTCAGCGCATCAGCGCTGGCGGCCGAGGGGCAGTTGATCACCTACCAGGGGCCGCTGCCGTTCCCCACGCCGCGCGCCCTCGACGCGCACGAGATCGCCGGCATCGTCGGCGACTTCGCGCAGGCCGCCCGGAATGCGGTTACGGCGGGCTTCGACGGGGTGGAGATCCACGGGGCGAACGGGTACCTGCTCGACCAGTTCCTGCGGGACGGTTCCAATCGCCGGACGGACGGGTACGGCGGATCGGTGGCCAACCGCGCACGCTTCCTGCTCGAGGTCGTGGACGCAGCCGCCGCCGCCATCGGCGCCGAGCGGGTGGGGGTGCGCATCTCGCCGGCCAATCCGTTCAACAGCATGTCCGACAGCGATCCCGAGGCATTGACCCGGTACGTCGCTGGCGCCCTCGACAGGCGCGGCGTGATGTACCTGCACGTCCTCGAGGCGCCGACGACAGGCGATGTCGCGGCACCACGGCGGTTCACCTCCGTTGCGCGGTCCGCGTTCTCGGGCGTGATCATTGCCAATGCGGGCTACACGGCGGAGGCGGCCGAGACCGTGCTGGCCCGCGGCGACGCCGACCTCGTGGCCTTCGGCGTGCCGTTCCTCGCCACGCCGGATCTGGTGGAGCGCACGCGGAATGGCATGGCGCTCAACGTTCCCGACCAGTCGACCTTCTATGGCGGCGACGAGCACGGCTACGTCGACTATCCGTTTGCCGACGGCACGGTGCGCCTGACGCTGGACGAGGTGCTCGGCGCGGGCGTGGCGTGACGCAGTGGACGCCTCGACTGAGGCGTCCTGCGCGCTACAGCAGGGGGGAGAAGAGCCGCATCACGGAATCCCCGAGGCGCTTGTAGGCCGGGAGCCGCATGTACGCCTCGGCCGTGAACGGCTGGCAGTGGCGGATGTCGGCAAGAAAGGCCGATTCGAGCGACCGCGTCACGGTGCGGTCGTAGATCACGAGGTTGGTCTCGTAGTTGATCGTGAAGCTGCGGATGTCCATGTTGGCCGAGCCTATCGAGCACACCACCGAGTCCACCGCGATCGTCTTCGGGTGGAAGTAGGCGCCCTGGTACAGCAGCACGCGCACGCCGGCCTGCGCGAGATCTTTCGCGTAGGTCATGCCGGCGCGGTAGGCGAACGGGCCCTCGCCGCCGCGCGGCGCGATCATCACCCACACGCGCACTCCCGACATCGCCGCCGCACACAGGACCTGGAGGACGCTTTCGTCCAGCACGCAGAACGGTGACTGGATGTAGACGTGGTCGCGCGCCATCGCGATCATCGCCAGGTACTGCTGTCGGATCACCGTGTAGCGGGAGTCTGGCCCCGAGTTCACGACCTGGATCGGCACGCCGCCCGACCTGCGTCCGCGCAGGTACAGGTCGCTGTCGGCCAGCAGTTCGCCCGTGGTGTTGAACCACTGCACGGCGAACGTCCAGTTCAGCATCGCCACGACGTCGCCCTCGACGCGGGCGTGCGTGTCGCGCCAGCCGGTGAAGCCCTCGGGCCCGGTCAGGTGCTTGTCGGTGAGGTTCAGTCCGCCGGTGTAGCCGATTTCGCTGTCGATGATCACCAGCTTGCGATGGTTGCGATAGCTGATGGTGTGCAACCGCCAGATGGGCGAGTACGGATGCACCACTACGCCGGCGTTCCGCAGTTCGCGCACGTAGCCGCGCGTCAGCATCGAGAAGCTTCCGACCGGGTCGTAGAGCGCGCGCACCGTGACGCCGGCCTTCACACGATCCCGAAGGATCTCGAGCACTTCCCGCGTGAGCGCATCGTCGGCCCACTCGTAGTACTCCATGTGGATGAGCCGGCGCGCCTGCCGCAAGTCGTCCAGGAGTCTGGGATACTTCTCGCTGGCGTTCTGGAGGATGTTCAGGGTGTTGTGCGTGGTGACCGGAGCCTCGGCCGAGGTCCAGAGCAGTTGCGGCAGCCGACGGTAGATCTCGATGTCGCTCTCGGAGAGCTGCAGCCGGACATCCTCCTGCGCGTCGCGCACCTCCGCCAGCTCCTTCAGGAGGCCGGTGCGGCCCATCTTGCGGCGGAGTGCCTTGCGGTGGCTGAACGCGTTGGAGCCGCGGCCGAACAGGAAGTACACGACGAGCCCGACTCCGGGCGCGAGGACCATGAGAAACAGCCACGCAAGCGTCGACTGCGGCGACCGGTTCTCGAGCATCAGGAACACGGCCGCCGCCGACAGGTACAACACGTACAGGGCCCAGGAGAGTTCCGGCGGCATTGTCGCCGTGCAGGGTGGCTCAACTCGAGCCGTCGCGCAAGCGCGCGCACGGCTGATTGGTGCGTTGTGGCTGACGGGTCTCGTGGCCGTGCTGGTGT
>JAEZCY010000334.1 GCA_023429845.1 Acidobacteriota bacterium | reverse complement strand
GGTCGCCTGGCGCACGAAGGGGCGCGTGGTCGCCTACGACTTTCGCGATCGGCGCGGGACGCTGCATGAACCCCCGGACGGTTCTGCCGTCGTTGTCAGCGATCTCGAACGCGCCAGCGGCCTGAAGGACGTGATCCTGCTGTGGGAGCGCATGCGCCTGAGCACGGCACGAAGGTGAGCTCGTAGCAACGTGTCGAGAACCGCCCTGCTGTTCGTCGCGCTGTTTTTCGGAGGATTGGCCGGCGCCATCCTGCACCCGGTCTACCCGCTACTCGCGTACTTGGTGGACTACTACCAGCACCCGCCGCTGCGGTGGTGGGGCAGAGAGCTGCCGAGCGGCATCCGCTGGTCATTGCTGGCCTCGCTGACGGTCCTGGCGGCGACGTTCCTGCACGGCAAGTTCCCGGTGAGCCGGGCAACGCTGAGGCATCGGCCGGTCCAGGGGCTGCTCGCCCTTGCCGTGATCGCGGCTCTCGTCACGCCGTTCGCGGTGTCGGTCGAGCGAAGCGTCCACTACCTGGAACTGCTCTGGCAGCTCACCCTCCTCGTGATGGTGATGATCGTGTCGCTGGACTCGCCCAAGCACTGGCGGCTGGCGGTCATGGTGATGGCTCTTGGCTCCTTCACCTGGGGCTTCGATGCGTGGCTCGATCCCGAGCGTGTGGCCGGACGGCTGCAGGCCATTGGCGGTCCGGACTCGTTCAACGACAACTCGGCGGCAGTCCACCTGCTGGCCATGCTGCCGTTCATCACGGTGATGGGCATCTACGGACGGCCGGTCGAGCGGGCGGTGGCACTGGTGAGCTTCCCGTTCGTCGTGAACACGATCATCCTCTGCAATAGCCGCGGCGCCACTCTGGCGATGGGGTGCATGGCAGCCGTGGGCATCCTGCTGACACGGGGCAAGCAACGTCGCGGATTGCTTGGACTCGCGGCATTGGGCGTCGTGGCATTCCTGTTCCTGGCAGACCCCGAGTTCATCGAACGACAGGCCACGATCTTCTCGGAGGAGCGCGACGGCTCGAGTCAGGGTCGCCTCACGTCGTGGGCCGGGGCAATCGAACTGATGAAGGACTACCCGTTCGGGGCCGGCGGCGGCGGATTCGACGTGCTCAGTCCTGTGTACATTCCGGAGATCGTGGCCGCCTACGACGGCGCCGAACGGGCGGTCCACAACACGTACCTGTGGGTGGGGTCCGATTGGGGCGTGGCGGGGCTCGTGGCCTACTGCGTGTTCCTGTTCGGGCCAATCGTCGCACTCCAGCGGGCGAGACGCCGCGCGCCTGATATGCGAACCGACATGGAAGGCGTTGCGGTGCAGGCGGCGATCGTCGGCATTGCCGTCGGCGGCATCTTCATCAACCGCACCTACGGCGAGATCATGTACTGGGTGCCCGCACTTGGCGTTGCGCTCGTCAACCTCATCGAGGCGCCGGCGGCGGTCGCGGTCGCTGCCAACCCGACGGGTGACGACGTCGTCGTGTCGCGAGAGCCGTCGATGGCAGACCCGGCGTGAGCGGCACGCGACCACACGCGCTGTTCGTCACGGCGCACTTTCCTCCCGACCGCGGCCCCGCGACGCACCGGGTGCTGCGCTTCGTCACGCATTTGTGCGCGGCCGGATGGGACGTGACCGTGCTCACAATCGCAGAGACGGCCTACCGGCAGGGTACGCCGTTGGACTCGGCATTGCTGGACCGAGTGCCCGCTGCGGTTCGTGTCGTCAGGACTACGGTGCGGCGGCCCGTGGAGCGGCTCGCCGCATGGCGTGACAGGTCGAGGCGCCGGCGCTTGCGTGGCGCAGCGCCTGGGACGGCGCGTGCGCCAGGCAGTGCGGGGCCCGGCACCGTTTCGGGCCCCGGTGGGCTTGCGGCTGCACTGACCGACGTCCTGTCGCTGCCGGACCGGGACATCGGCTGGTATGGACCGGCCGTTGCCGCTGGGCGACGCGTGTTCGCGGAACGCCCCGTCGATGTGATCGTGTCCTCGGCCCCGCCGTTCACCGCACATCTGGTCGCACGTCGCCTGAGTCGGTCGGCGCACGTGCCATGGGTTGCCGACTTCAGGGACCCCTGGTCGCGAGCGCCCTGGGCACGGGCCAAGCGCTCGACGTCGTGGCAGGGTTGGGTGCACAGGACCCTCGAACGGCGGACGGTGCACGCCGCACGTCGCGTCGTGCTCAACACCAGCCGCATGCGGGAGGACTTCGCCGCGCACTACCGTGACCTGCCTGACGATCGCTTCGTCGCGGTGCCCAACGGCTACGACGCGGACGTGCTGCGTCCCGTCGCCGGAACGCTGCCGCCGCCGGCGGGGCCCGTGGCCCTGACCCACGCGGGCACGCTGTATGGCGCCCGGAATCCGTCGGTGCTGTTCCGGGCCTTGCGCCAGCTTGCGGACGCAGGTCGTCTGCCGGCGGACGCGCTCCGCGTGCAGTTGCTCGGTGCGGTGTCTGGCAGCTTCGGCGCGCGCGCCATGGTCGCCGACCTGCAACTGCATGCACACGTGGTATTCCTGGCGCCGGTGCCACACGCCGAGGCGCTGCACACCCTGGCGTCCTCGCACGCGCTGCTGCTGTTCCAGCAGGGCACGGACCTGCAGGTGCCTGCCAAGCTGTACGAGTACGTCGGGCTGAGAAGGCCGATCATCGCGGTGGCTCCACGACCGAGTGCGGTGGCCGACGTCGTCGAGGGCACCGGCCTCGGCGTCGTGGTGCTGCCCGATGACGTGGAGGGGCTGGCGGCCTCACTGGAGCGAGTCGTTCGCGGTGAGACGCTCGCGACGCCTGACGACGCGGTGATTGCTGCCTACGACGGCGACTGGCTTGGAAGGCAGTTCGTCGACCTGCTGGAGCATGCGCGCCGCGATGCGTAGGCCGTCGTTTGCGGTTCGGTTGACCCGAGCCTGGCGTGAGGGAGGGGCCGCCGGCGTCGTGCGTGCGGCGCTCACTCGAATCGGAGAGGTTCGCACCGTCATTCTGCTGGCGGCACCCGCCGACGCCGATCTCGACGGCGACCGCGTGCCCGTCGCCTTCGAATGGGCCGCCGCCGATATCTTCGATCGGGACCTGGCTGCGCCGGCGTTCCAGTTCCCGCCGGTAGCCGCTCGACGGGCACGTGAGTGGCTGGCGCGAGGCGACCGATGTCTCGTGGGTCGCGTGCACGACAGGGCCGCGACATACTTGTGGGTCGGCACGCAGGTGCGCGACTTCCCCGGTGCCAGCTGCCCGGTCGGCCCTGGCACGGCGTACGTCTACAAGACGTTTACCTTACCCGAGTTTCGCGGGCGCGGCCTGAACACGGCGGCGCTGCGCGAAGCACGCCGTCGCTGTGCCCGCGACGGCTTTCAGCAGGTGTTGATCGACGTGGCCAGTGACAACGTGAAATCGAGACGCGCCATAGAGCGCGCCGGGTTCGTCGCCGCAGGACGATTGTTCCTGCTTCGCGTCGGTCGAGTCCGGCAGGTATGGTTGCCCGGCCCCGTGCGGCGGCGAATCGCCGGAGCTGCAGTCAGGGCATGAAGACCACCATTCTGACGACCACTGCCGAATGGGATGCACGCGCCAGCGAGTGGCAGCAACTCGTGGATGCGTGTGCCAATCCGTCGATCACGCTGACATGGCCCTGGCTTCGCAGCTGGTGGGACGTGTTCGGGAACGACTCACGCCAACTCCGCATCGTCCTCGTGCACGACGAAGACCGGCTGGTGGGTGCGGCGCCGTTGCTGCTCCGGCGTGACCCGCGCCGTCACTACAAAGTCCTCTCGCTGCGCCGTGTCGAGTTGTTGGCGTCCGGCGAGGAGCGTGGCGCGCCCATCTGTTCGGATTACATCGGCTGGCCGACCGTCGCGGGGTACGAGGATGCCGTCACCGAGGCCGTCCTGGCCGTCCTGCTGCGAGAGCTGCGCGCCGAGTGGGACGAAGTCGTCCTGCCCGACATGTCGGCAGACGCGGCGGTCACGCGGTCGCTCCGTGAGCGTCACGGGACCGGCGGTGTGGTCGTGACCGAGGAGCGGCGCGAGCCGGCGGCTGTGCTCGATCTCGCTCCGTCCTGGGATGCCATGCTCGAACGGCTCGGCAGCGGCCTGCGCTACAAGATTCGGCGTGGCCGGCGCGATTTCGAGGCGCAGGGGGGCACATACCACGCCGTGATGGCGGGGGAGCCCTGGGAACACGCATTCGAGACACTGGTCGGCCTGCACCAGGCGCGGTGGGAGGGCAAAGGCGAACCCGGGGCATTCAAGCACCCGAAGCGCCTGGCGTTCCACCGCCTCGTCATCCCGCGTCTGCTCGAGGCGGGCTGGCTCCGCCTGGGCGTGCTGACCATGCCGGACGGGCCACTCGGCGCGATCTACAACACGCGCTATCGGGGGCAGGTGTTCTTCTATCAATCGGGCATTCGTCTCACGGAACAGACACACCTGCGTCCGGGGGTGCTGCTGCACGCGTACGAGATCGAAGACGCGATTCGGGCAGGCGCCTCAGAGTACGACTTCCTGAAGCGCGGTCATTCCGAGTACAAGGACGCGTGGTCGTCGCGCTCGAGGGACCTGGTTCGCCTGCGAGTTGCACAACGGAACATCCGGAACTGGTCGTACGAAGCGCTGCGAGCAGGCATGGCGCAGGCCCGTCGGGTCAAGCATCGGCTCGAAGAGGCACGTCCACGATGACCGGTGCGCTGCGTCAGGCTCCCGCGTTCCTGATCACCATCGACACGGAAGGGGACAACCTCTGGGCGCGTCCGCGGGAGATCACGACGCGCAATGCGGCCTTCCTGCCTCGCTTCCAGCAACTGTGCGAGCGCCACCGACTCCGACCGACATGGCTCACCAATCACGAGATGGCCCTGTGTCCGGCGTACCGCGAATTCGCGCGTGATGTGGTGGCGCGGCAGGTGGGCGAGGTCGGCATGCACCTGCATGCCTGGAACTCACCCCCGCTGGTTCCTCGCACGACAGACGACCTGCACTTCCAGCCGTTCCTGATCGAGTACCCGGACGAGGTGATGCTCGAGAAGATCACGCGCCTGACGCGGCTGCTCGAGGACACCTTCGGGTGTGCGATGCGGAGCCATCGCGCCGGCCGCTGGGCGATGGATGCGCGATACGCGCGCATGCTGGCGGCTCTCGGCTACACGACCGACTGCTCGGTGACTCCGACGATCTCGTGGCGGCATGCGAAGGGGGCGCCCGACGGTGGTGGCGGTTCCGACTACCGGGCGTTCCCGTGCGAACCGTACCTGATGGACCTCGATCGCATCGACCGACGGGGTGCAAGCACCCTGCTCGAAGTGCCGATGACGACGCGACGTGCCTATCCGCGCGCGGCGCGCCTGCTGCCGAGGCAGCTGCAGCGCGGGCCGCTGCGGGGGATTGCGAGTGGCCGGCTCTGGCTGCGTCCACGTGGGGGCAACCGAGCCGACATGCTGGCTTTGCTCCGCATGGCCGATGCGGAGCGATGGGAGCACGTCGAGTTCATGCTCCATTCGTCCGAGTTCATGCCTGGCGGCAGTCCAACGTTCCGGACCGAGCAATCGGTCGAGGAGTTGTACGAGGACATGGAGGCCGTCTTCGAGGCCGCGACCAAGCAGTGCCGCGGGTTGACGATGACGGAGTTCCGCGATCAATGGGTCAGCGGGCCTGCTCTCGGCTGACGTTGTCGAACATGCGCTCCACTTCGCGAGCATTGTGCAGCCAGGTCCGCTCCTCCTCGATCTTCTTGCGCGCGGCTATACCCAGTCTGTGACGAAGCCCATGATCGCCTACCGTACGTGCGAGTGCTGACGTAAGGTCGTCCACATCCTCCGCTGTGAAGAGAGCGGCGTCGACCGAGTCCACGAGGATGTCGCGCAGGTTCTCCATGTCGGGCGCGACGATGGCCTTGCCCATCGCCATGTACTCCAGCACCTTCATCGGTGATGCGTAGAAGGTCGCGCGTGGGCTGACCGCCACGTCCATCGCGCCGACGTATTCGCGCACCTGCGCGTGTGGCAGCCGTCCCGTGATGGTGACGCGCCCGGTGAGCTGCCGCGAGGCGATCTGCTGCTCGAGTTCAGCACGGATGGGGCCGTCGCCAACGATCAGCAGGTGCAGCAACGGATTGTCCGTCGCCAATCTGCCGAAGGCTTCGACGAGCAGGTCCAGGCCGTGCCACGGCCTGAGGATGCCGCTGAAGCCCACGACGACCTTGTCGGCCACACCCAGGCGCGCGCGGACCTCGCGCGCGTCGAAGTCGGGTGTGAACGCGTCCGGATCGGCGCCGTTCGGCATCACCACCACCTGCGCGTCCGGCACGCCGATCGACACCAGGAACTTCTTCAGGGGCGTCGACACGACGATGACGCGCGACGCTCTGCTGCAGATCACCCGCTCGAACGTCCGCGACACCCGAGCGAGATAGAGTCGCTCGTCGAACGTTTGCTTCTGATAGGAGTACGGCGAGTTGACCTCGACGAAGACCGGCACGCCCGCGCGCCGAGCGGCGGCGATGGCCGAGTAGTTGTAGTTCACGTACCGGTCGTAGACCAGGTCCGGGCCGAACTCCCTGATGGCCCGCGACATGGCCAGGTAGCCCGGCAGGTTGTACCCGATCTCGGCGACCTCGTATGCGGCTCCGGGGAGCATCCGGCGCACCTTCGCCCAGCGCTGCTGCTTCGGCGTCGCCACGTTGGTGGTCTCGCCGATCAGCGAGAGCAGGCGCACCTCATGACCAAGCGCGCGGAAGGCCTTGACCATCTCCGCGACGTGGATGCCTTCGGCGCCGTCGCCGAGGGTGCGATGGTGATAGAGGATCTTCACGGCCGTCCTTCCCGCGTGGCACACGCCACCAGAAGCGCCGCCTCGTCGGCGACGGTGTCACGAATCTCCGGGCGCACAATCGCGTCCCGCACCTGCGTCTCGTTCGCGAGGACGAAGTCGACCTTCTCTGCGAGAGCGTCGGCGTCGGCTGGTGTGAACGTCACCACGCTGGCGGGGCGCGTCCCGTTCTCGCTGGCTACGACGGGAACTCCCAGCGCAAGAGCTTCGAGCACGGACGAGCAGACCCCATCCTTGGGGGGTGTACGTACGTACATGCGCGCACGCGTCATGATCGTGAGGAAGTGATCGTGGGGCTGGTCGCCTGCCAGCAGCACGTGCTCGTCAAGCCCGAGACGCGCAATCTGCTCGCGAATGGCCCCGGAACCCGTGTCCGACCCCATGATCACCAGACCGAGCCGCGGATACGTGCGGACAAGCCGTGCGATGGCGTCCACGAGCGCGGGGATGAAGAACTCGGGCCGGAAGAAGACGTACGAGCAGATCACCGGATCCCGTGCATCGAAGAAGGCTTCGACGGCGCCAGGCAACGCGACGCGCTCGAATTCCAGATACTGCCGGGAGAATGCGGGAATCGCCGTGATCTTCCCGGCGCGCACGCCGTACCCGACGATGCGTTGCTTCACGACGTCGCTGTTGCAGATGATGTGGGACGACAGCGCGAACACCAGCCAGTAGCCGGGCGCAAACAGCCGACTGCGCTCCTGGGGGAAGTACTTCTGGAGCGGTCCGGCATGGAAGGTGATGACCGCCCGGCGGCCGGTCAGCGCCTGCAGCACGAGCGCGAGTATCGTCAGCACCAGCCCCTTGGGCGAATCGCCGTTGAGGTGCGCATGCACGAGGTATCCGCGCCGCACGAACTTCCACACCTTCGCGGCGTAGTCGCTCCCGCCCTGGACGTCCACATACTCGGGACTTTTGACGCGACGATTGGCGCCCATGTTGAGGACGTCGCAGACGTGCCCGTCCCGCTCGAGGTGGCGACGGACGTGCTCGACGCGGACCCCCCATCCGGCGCGTGGCGGCGGGTACGACGTGATCTGAAGGATGCGGACGTTC
Organism: Acidobacteriota bacterium; assembly: GCA_023429845.1. Lineage (GTDB taxonomy): Bacteria > Acidobacteriota > Vicinamibacteria > Vicinamibacterales > Vicinamibacteraceae > Luteitalea. The sequence goes on along the minus strand of JAEZCY010000334.1, from coordinate 9,920 downwards.
GACATTCAGCGGAGGATGTGTGCCTGGACGGGGACCATCCCCGTTCCAGCGGGTGCGAGAACGACATCGGCTGGCGCCGGAGTCGTGTACAGCGAGCGCCCGGCATACGCCAGGCGGGTACCGTGGACCATGAGCGCAGCGGTGATGGAGCCGTCAGCCGAGATCGCCGTGGCCGCACAGCGCGCATCGGTGTCGAGCGGGCCGTGTGCGGCGTCGCCAGCCCAGGCGAGAAGGAGCGCACCGCCGTCGGGCCAACCGATCCGCAGGCCGCCATCCTCCCGCCTCCACGTGGGCGCGGCTGTACCGTCACTGGCGGTCAGCAGAGTGGCAACGACACCAGGCACTGGGCGGCGGGCACGAATGCGCAGCACGGCGGCCGGTACCTTCTGCTCGTAGCGTGTGGCCACCCAGCCCGCGTCTGGAGCGTCTCCGCCACACAGCAGGGTGCACTCGGCATCGTGCTCGAGGGCGTGCACTCCGAGAGCCACCCCGTTCTCGAACGCGCCCCACGCCCCTGATGCGTGAGCTGTCGTCTCTCCCGGCGCGAAGTGGAAGTACCGATCGACAAGGTGGTCGCCTTCACCGGTGAGCCAGTCGAGCACGATCCACGTGTCTGGACGCGCCCAGACGATCCCACGCGCGTGGGTGACCTGGTGAGAACCACGACGATAGGCATCGTGTTCGCCCTCGACGTAGGCGAAGGCGTCGGCGGCAAGGGCGCAGGTGCGCCGCGCCGTCGCGCCATGCGACCACTTGAGTCGGCCACGATACCGGGCCTGCGACTCATCGTCGATGACGAGCGCGTTGTGCGCGTGCGTGTCACGGAAGTACCGGTGCCACTCGACCGGGCCGTTATACGTCAGGAACCCTGGGTCGACGAGCCTCGGGCGCCCTGCGGCCGTCAGTTCGAATGCAAGGAGGTCCGCGTGCCCATGCGCGGCCGATACTTCGTCATCCTCGGGCACCCCGTGCGCGATGTCGCCGGTGTCGAACAGCAGCCAGTGGGCGCGCTCCGTGTCGCGCAGTATCGTGTAGCCCGACGCGTTCAGCGCAAGCAGTTCGCTCTGGGCAGCTGGCGCGGACGACGCGGGCCACGGACGGGCGCCGATCACCCAGCGCGCGTCAGCCGGGCACGGTCCAGCTGCAGCCGCCAGGGCTGCGTCAGCCAGCACGGCGGCGCCGACCGCCTGGTAACTGCGGAAGTCCCACAGATGCGCCTGATCGAGTGCAAGCGCCTTGCCTTCGTCTGCATCTCCGACCATCGGCACCTGGCCATCAGGCCTGGTGATGGCGGCGGAGAACCGCCACGCCGCTGCAAGCCGGCCCTCGACGCGCGGTGGCACATGCTGTCCGTGAGCCTGGGCGATGAGCAGCGACTGCAGGTAGAAGCCGAGTGTGAAGTGGTGGTAGCCGAACGCCTGTTCGACCGTGCCGCCGTCCGGATGGAGCTGTGTGCCGACTTCACTGCACATGATCCGCCAGCCGAGATCGCGCCAGGCGCGGGCCCTGTCCAGCGACGGCACGAGCGTGCCGATCGCGTGCAAAGCGGTGGCCTCGCCGATCAGGTGATTGTACGGACTGAAGTAATAGGACAGATGGGACGCGAGAAACTCGGCATGCTGATGCAGTGAACGCCGGAGCAGATGCCGACGCGCCTCCGAGAAGGCCGGCGCGTTGTCGAACAGGGCTGCAGCCCACAGCCACGACAGGCTCCGCACCGCCAGTTCGAGCGCGCTCGCCCAATTGATGCCGACCTTGTAGGGATTGGTTTCGATCCACTCCTCGATCCACGCAAGGGCCAGTTCGGGATATCGCGCATCGCCCGTGAGCCGCCAGGCTTTACCAAGAGTCGGAAGGAACTGGTGTCGATTCAGCTCCCAGACGAACTTGACGTCGCCATGCCCGACGTTGCCGGAGAAGATGTCCACCTTCGTGTGGAACACCATCGGCCAGGGCCTCCCGCTGACGGGGTCCGACGTCCACGGGATGCGCGTGGGCGGCAACTGAAACGATTGGCCGAAGAACGAGAACTCTCCTCGCACCAGAGCCTCGGCCTCCGAAAGCAGGCCGCGTACGTATCCATCATCGGTGCGCAGCGCGTCGGTGACGGCCTCCAGGGCGGTAGTCTGGAAGAACGGATACGGGAACCTTGGGGCTGCCGCGTCAACGAGCTTTGGATCCGGGTTGGCGTCGAGGCCGAGGCGATGCAGCTGCTCCTCGAGCACCCTGGTGCCGAGGTCGCTCACGCGCCCGGCGATCTCGCGTGGCGGCATGCGGCGCAGTTTCCTGACGATACGTTTAGGAGAAGGCATCAAGTGAAGTGAGCTGGGCGTCAGCGTGGCTGAGCAGGCGTGTAGGTTGTGGAGACGAGGCGTCTCGTCGTTCTCGCGTGTACCTGGCACAGGATCGCCGACGCTGCCGAGCTACGTCGCTTTCCGCGCCGCGCCGCGCCCAACCAGTGCGACAGCTCGTGTCGCGCCATGAAGACGGTGACGAGCGTCGACGCCAGCAGGGCGTCATTGTTGTAGCCCGACGTGAACGCGCGGTCCAGCGCGCGCCGCGTCGAGGGGCGATACCGTGGCTTCATCCGGAGCAACGCGATCTGATGCAGGAACCGTGTGACATCGAGCAGCCGCGGCGCCTGGCGCAGCGTGCCGAGGTCGAGCACCCTCAGCTGCTGGCCGTCGTACAGCATGTTGCTCGGGCTGAAGTCCCGGTGAGTCTCACTGCAAACAAGGTCCGCGGCTGAGGCGCGCCCGAGTTCAGCATCGAGCCAGCGCTCGACACGTCCGGCGAGGAAGTCAGGCATGCCGTAGTGCGCGGGAAACTCCCGCAGCAACCGCACCCGGAGCATCACGTCCTCACGCATCGTCTCCAGGGTCCACGGCTCGGGCGCCGGGCAAGCGTCGTGCAGGTGACCAAGCCAGCGGCCGGCCATCTCGCAGCCACGAACGAGATCGCGCAAGGTCTCGGCGCCGGGCCACCATCCCCCGCGCGCCTCGATCGTGGAACCGAGGCTCGGCGCCGCGATGGCCGGGGTGACGACCGCCAGCAAATCGACATACGTCCGCAGCGGCACGACGACGCCGAGCTCCGGGATGCCGGCGAAGACAGCCTCGAGGCGCTGCGCCGCGCGCGCCTCGGCGTCTGCCGTCTCGCGCGCTGCGCCGGACGCGCCCCGAGCCGCCTTGACGACGACCTCGGCACGCACTCCCGCACCGGCGACGCGATACCAGTGCACCAGCGAGAACGGACGCTGTACCTGACGCACCGGTTCGGCGTGCAGCGTGACGCCCCAGTCATTCCCCTCGGCGCGGCAGAAGCGCGCGAGTGCCTCGGCGAGGCGCTGTGCCGCGGGCGGCGGAGCGTCCTTTTGCGGCGTCACGGGCACGACCGGCGCCGCCTGCCCGGTCATGTGCGCCCCGCCGGCCACGTGCCGGCAAGCATGGCCGCCATCGTGTCGAGTGCGTGACCGCGGCTCACGTTATAGCGGCGCAGCGCGTAGAGATCGGCATCACGGCCATTGACACCGGGGACCTGCGTCACTGCCGCCGCGTACCCGAGCTGGCGCAGGACGCGCTTGTCGCTCTCGTCGAAATCGGCCGCCGTGCCGTTCGGATACGCGAAGAGCCGGCAAGGGCGACCGACGTGTTGCTCGATCTCGCGCTTGGACTCCTGCAGTTCCGCCTGCCTCCGCTCGCGCGTGCCGGTGGCCAGGAGGAGATGCGTCACCGTGTGCGAACCAATGTCCACGAGGCCACTCGCGGCCAGGGCCTTCACTTCGGACCAGTCCATGAACGCGTAACGGTCGGCATCCGGAGAGGGCGTGCCGGCGACGCGTGCGGCGGCGTCGAGCCAGGCGATAGCCACGTCGCGCACCTCGGCAGTCGTACCCTTCAGCTGCTTCAGCAGCCGCCGGCTCGACTGGCGTCGCGCCTCCGGCGAGGACAGGTCCACGGCCACGGCCGTATCGCCCACCGGCACCGTATCGACGTTCGCTGGCGCCACCTGCATGAGCCACGCGACGCGCTCGGTCCACAGCATCAGGCATCCGTGCCCGATGTGGCCGGTGGCAACGAACACGGTGGCCGGAACGCCCGTGGCCTTCAGAGCCGGCAGCGCATGCGTGTAATTGTTCCGAAACCCATCGTCGAAGGTCACGGCGGCCGTGCGCGGCGGCAACATCCTGCCGGTCGTCAGACAATCGACGATGTCGGCAAGCGGCACGCAGTTGTAGTGGTTCCGCAGGAACGACATCTGCGCCAGGAAGACGTCGTCGTCCACGCAGTTGCGCGACAGGTACGGGTCGTGGCGGCGTCCAGCTGGCAGGACGCCGTGGTAGGTCAGCACCACGGCACTTCGGCGCCGCCTCGCGCGTCCCAGGGCTGTGAGTCCCGTAGTGCGTAGCGCCGCTGCCAGGCCGCGCTTGCCGAGCGCACGCACGCCCATCAGGCGGACTCCGAACCGAGCGGCAGGCTCATCACCTCAGCCAGCGTGCCGGTGTAGGGAAGGGCGGGCGCCGCTGATGAAGCCCGGCGCTCGAGCCAGGCGATCTCGGACTCGATGCGGGCCGTGAAGAACGGGTCGATCAGCTGCCGGCGGGCCAACTCATCCGTGCCCGTGAGACGAAGCCATCGCTGAACCCGTCGCGCTGCGGGAGTGCTGCTCGGCCTGACGCGCCGGCGTGCCCACTTCTTCATCCGGGCCAGCACGAGCTGCACCGCCAGTGTCGCCGGCGAGTCGATCGGCCCGTAGGCACCGAGAAAGGCGGCGGAGAGGGCCGCAGCGCCTGGCAGCGGCGGCCTCACGGCCGCAAACTCGCCGACCTCGAGCTCGACGAGGAATGCAGCCAGATCCTCGACGACGGGTGCGGTGTGAACGTTCCCGAAGTCGAGCACCTCCATGCGGGTCGGAGTCGTCCAGATGTGCCGCAGTTTGTAGTCGCCGTGCGCGAGTGTGTGCACGCAGGGGGCGCCATCGAGGCGTCCGGCCTGTGCGGCGATGCGTTCGCAAAATGACGAGACCAGCGCCTCGTCCGCGCCGGCTTCGATTAGTGCTGCGCGCATCTTCGCGAACCGAGCGAGGTGAGGTGCGGCCTGCCAGCCGCGTGTCACGGGGTCGGCGACGTCCAGGTGGAAGTGACGCAGCCAGCGTCCGGCTCGGGAGACGGCCGCCAGTTGCAGGGGATGGCGCCGCCTGGCGATCTCGTCCACCGCCATGCCTTCAGCGGCGGTGACCACCAGCGCATGGCACTCCTCGACGTAGGTCACGGGCTTCACCACGCCGAGGTCGGGCGTCCGGTTCGAGAACCAGGCGTGGGCCCGTTCGAGCGTGAGGTACTCGAGGCGGCCAAGACGTGCGGTCTTCGATTCGGGATTGATCGCCTCGTAGCCGCCGAACTTGGACGCGCGCCGTACCTTGGCAAACAGCGTCTCGGCCGGCCCATGGTCGCGGTCCACGACGAAGCGGAACGAGATGGAGTAGCCGAGCGCCCGCGTGGAGAGACAGCGGATTCGTGCGTGGCGGCCGTATACCTCGTGCAATCGGCCGACGATGCGGTTCCTGTACTCGGCAACGTGCTCGGTGGGCGGCACTGTCATGCCCTTCGTCCTGCATGCGAGCCCCAGGGCCACACCGAACGCACGTCACCGGTCATCTCCCTCCAGAGGGCCAGGAGTGGGGTGGTGCGGAACACGTAGAGGCCGAAGCCGTAGGCGGCAAACCCGGCGGGTGCGGCAACGATCAGCGTCAGGAACTCCGGCCAGCCGCGGCGGTGGCCCAGGAACAGGAAGGCCAGCTCGGTGGCCACGAGCAGTCCCGTGGCACCTGCCGGGAGTACCTGCGAACCGAGCACATCCGACATGCGGAGGGGCGTGACACGGTGGAGGAGCGTGATGAGCAGCGTGAACGAGATCATGTTGGACAGCAGCACGGCGCTGGCCACCCCCTCCAGCCCCCACCGGATGCCGACGAAGACGAGGGCGACGAGGATACCCAGGCCGAGGAAGCGTCGCCAGAGGTCCTGCCGCAGGTTGCCGCAGGCGTCGATGGCGCTCGTGCACAGTTGTGCGCCCATGCGCAGGGGACCGGAGCCGCAGAGGATCTGGAACGGCACGATGGCGGCCAGCCACTTGGGCCCGTACAGGATGGAGATGATCGGACCGCCGAGCACGACGAGCGTCGCAAAGAGCGGGAAGCCGACGACCGACATTCCGAGCAGTGCCTTGCGGAAGGCCGCGCGGAAGCGTCCGGGTTCGTCCTGGATCCTCGCCAGCGCGGGAAAGAGCACCACGCCGAGACGCGAGCTCAGTTCAGCCACGGGCATTCGCATCAGGTTGTACGACTTCTCGTAGAAGCCGAGCGCTGCCATGCCGAGGGACTTGCCCACGAGCAGGTTGTCGATGTTCTCCGCGGCGTAGCCGACCAGGCCGCGCACCGACATCGTCATGCCGAACACGAAGAGATCGTTCACCGCAGCTCGGGTCACGCGCAGGCTGGGCAGCCAGCGGGCCCGCCAAGCGAGGAACAGCTTGTCGGCAAGACTTCCGGCCAGTTCGCCGTAGACGAGCGCCCAGACGCCGTATCCGTACCAGGCCAGCGGCACGCTCACCAGCATCTTGACACCCGCGTCCACGAACGACGCGTAGGCGTTGGACTGGAAGTCGAGACGCCGACGGAGGACCGCCGATGGCACGGTGCCGATGGCGCGAAGAACGAAGATCAGCGACATCCACCGGAGTACGTCGCCGACAAGAGCGTTGTCGAAGTAGCGGCCGGCAAATGGCGACAGCGCAACAAGGCCCAGGCAGATGCTCGTGTTCACGAGCATCGTCAGCACGAACAGCGTCGACAGGTGATCGGCGCGGATGTCCTTGCGCCTGATCACGGCCGCCCCGAAGCCGAGGTTGACCAGCCGGCGCGACACGCCGGTGAACAGCGCCGACATCCCCATGATGCCGAATGCGGCCGGCCCGAGCAGTCGTGCGAGCGCCGCACTTGCCACCAGGTTCAGCACCTGCAGCCCGCCACGCTCGACCGCAAGCCAGAGCATGCCGCGCTTCACCGCGCGGTTCAGGCCCTTGCCGGGCAACTCCTCGCGCATGTTCTCAGACACGGGTGGCTTCCTGCCGGCGGGTCGACTCGAACACTCGCAGATAGTCGTGGGTCATGCGCTCGATCGAGAAACGGTGGCGTCCTCGCTCTCGCGCGGCCGTACCCATGCGGTCCCGCAGGTCGGCAGACAGCGCGAACCGCTCCAACGCACTCGAGAGCGCCGCGACGTCACCCGCCGGCACGAGCAGCCCGGTGTGCCCGTCTTCGACGAGGAGGGGATTGCCGCCGACGCGCGTCGTCACCACGGGCAGCCCGGCGGCCATGGCCTCGAGGATCGATATCGAAATCCCCTCCGACTCGCTCGCGAGCGCGAACGTGTCGAACAGCGGGAGGATCTCGGGGACGTCGAGGCGGGAGCCCAGGAACGTGACGCGATCCTCGGCATCGCAGGCAGCGACCGTCTGCCGGATATCGGCCTCGGCGGGCCCGACGCCGACGATGAAGAGGCGCACGCGCAGGGCACGAGGCAGCGACGCCACGGCGCGGACCAGGATGGGGAAGTTCTTCACCGGGCGCAGGTACGCAACGCACACGATCGCGTGGTCGTCGTCGGCAAGACCCAGCCGGCGACGCTGCTCGGCCCGTGCCTCAGCATCGGGTTGCACCTCGGACATGGGCACGCCGTTGGTGATCACGTGGACACGCGCAGCCGGGATTCTCCATTCGGTGCGGAGCATCTCGCCGACTTCAGGAGACACGGCCACGACACTGTGGAGTCGACGCGTCGCGGCACGCAGCACCACGCCGCGAACACCGTGGGATCGCCGTTGCCGCGAGGCACCCGTCTCGTAGTCCAGCCCGTGCTGCGTATGGACGACGGGCGTGCCTAGCGGCCACGTCGCCAGCACCGCCTCGACGAGGGTGCCCCAGTTGTTGGAATGCACGACATCCACTTGCTCGCGACGCAGGAAGCGCGAGAGTGCAAGGACGAGCCGGGGGTCGTTGCCGGAGCGACCGAACTCGACGACCGGCACGTCGTCGCGCAAGGCGGAGCGTCCCTTGCCTGCCGCGTCGAAGCACACCACGCGCGGTGCATGCCCCATGGCGGCCAGCGTGTTGGCGAGATGAACGACGAACGTCTCCTTGCCGCCGCCTCTCAAGTGAGTCGACAGGATGGCGATCCGGAGGGGTCTCGACCGAGTCGGAGCGCCAGGCTGGTCCTGCGTGACGCGGCGGGAGGACGAGACATCGAGAGAACTGGGCATGCGTATGGTCTTGCTTGCGTGCGGCTCAGACATCGGGGTCGCCCCCGGTCAGGTACCACTGCGGCGCCGTGCGGGCCTGGTCGCGCCAGGGCGTCGAGTCCGGTACGTACAACTTGACGTCGGTAGCGTCGCGGCGACGGCGGAAGCCGCACCCGAGCAAGACGTCTTCGTGCGGATGTCCCTCGAGCGCAGAGACCGACAGCCACGCCTTCCCGAGCGCGTTCGCATGGTCAACCACGAGGCGGACCAACGCCGGCACGGTCTCGGGATCTTCGACGATCCAGTCGCGCAAGTACAGGGAGGCACCGCGGTCGACGAGTGCCGCGTACGCGCATGTGCGCCCCTCCACGCGCGCGATCAGCAGACGCGCCGGCGACCGCGGGTTGTCAAGGAATCGCCAGCGCAGGTACGGGACCGACCGCACCACCGATGCGCCGAGCCCAGGCGCAGCGCGCTCGTAGAGCGCCGCGACGTCGAACAGGACGTCGTCGTCGACATCGTGCTCCGCAATGCGATGCGGCAGGGTAACGGCAGCGCAGCCGCGCACGAACCACTGCACGGGCCGGCGTGTGAGCTCTCGCACGAGCGGTGGGCCCGGCAGCGCGAGCAGGCGCACGTAGCGCTCCAGGCGTCCGAGTTGCCAGTAGCCCGCCTTCTCGTGGACGCCCGCCGCCTGTGCGTTGGGAATCGCGAACAGGAGCGCGCTGTCGCCAGCATCCACTGCGGCCCGCGTGGCGACTCGCAAGCGAGACGCGAGGCCCTGGCGGCGGTGCGAGGCCGACACCGAGAGGTCACCCGTGGTCCACGCACGCACCCGTCTGCCATCTGGCAGCCTCACGCACCGCGGAAACACCACGGCCACGCCGACCAGCGTTCCTGCATCCTCCGCGGCCCACGCCCTCGCGCGCCCCTCCGGGTTCTCGAGGTACGCCCATTCGAAACGCCGGCGCGTGGCCGGGACCTGACGATTGGCATTGTGCAGGGTAAGGATGCGGTCGAGATCGTCGGGCAGGCTGAGTTCACGAATCTCCACGCTCACGACAGCCCACCGCGCGACGCCGTGTCAAGCGGTACCCGCGTTCTCTTGCGAGCCTCGGCGCCGTCGTGCGGCGCGCGCTCGAAGCGCTGCCATGCGGCCTGCTGTTTGCCGAAGATGCCGCGAAGCAGGCCGACCGCCGCCGCCAGGTGCACCATGCAGAAGTAGTAACAGACCGCGATGGGCGTGACACGCCGCCACGCCGGGACGCACCCGAGCACCCCGACGGCAAGCGTGAAGACCGTCGCGTACCACAGCAGGGTGAACTCGAGGGCCGTGTGGCGGAGGGCAAAGGCTGCCGTCAGGAACACCGCGAGCAGCACCGGCGACGCCCAGCGGAGCACCTTGTGCGACAGCAGCGAGAACACGACCTGCGGCTGGCGCCAGGGGATCTGCTGCCCGCCACGCCGCAGCAGTTGCACCGCTCCGGCGACGATACGGCTCTTGCGGGCGAACTCCTCCCATGCACTGCGCGACCCCACCTCGTGCGCGAGCGCCTCCGGCTCGAACACCACACGGCGGCCGCGACGCACGACGGCAAACGGCACCGCCATGTCGTCGAGGAC